>JANNTF010000412.1:0-7197 GCA_031403455.1 Alphaproteobacteria bacterium
AGCGTGACGGCTTCGGGCGTCTTGCCGAGCTGATGAAGATTCTCGGCCAGCCGCAGACGCACCGACGTGACTCGGCTGCGTCAAAGCGAGGCGGCGGCGCGCCAGGCGCAGGCGCGTCTCGTCGACGCCATCGAATCCATCCCGCAGGGCTTCGTCGTCTACGATCCCGAGGATCGCATCGCGCTGTTCAACACCGCGTATCGTCAGCATTTCACCCTCTGCCCGGATCTGATCGCGCCGGGCCTGAGTTTCCAGCAACTCAGCGAAGCCGTGCTCGCGCGCGGCCATGTGCGGCCGGCCCCGGCGGATCCGCAGGTCTGGCTGCGCGACCACGTCGCCGCGCATCGCCGGGGCGATCGGCGCTTCGTCACGCGGCGCGGCCAACGTTGGATCGCGGTGCAGGAATCGCGCACGGCATCGGGGCACGTGGTTGTGATCCATACCGAAATCACGGAGCTGAAACAGCGCGAGCGTGAACTCAAGCGCAGCCGCCGTCTGTTGCAGGGCGTTGTCGATGCCGTCCCCGCCATCATCAACGTCAAGGACCGCCAGTCGCGCTACGTGATGGTCAACCGCTTCCAGGGCGGGATCTGGGGCGTCGCGCCGGAGGATGCGATCGGGCGCACCAGCGCCGATTTCACCGGCGCCAGCTATGGCGGGCGGTCACGCGAGATGGACGAGGAGGTGATCCGCAGCGGCGTCGCGCTGCCCTGGGCCGAGCGCGACTTCGTCGGCAAGAACGATGTCCGCCGCACCTGGTTCACCGCGAAGATGCCGCTGAAGGACGAGGCCGGCCGGGTCGAGCATGTCGTGTCGGTCGCCCTCGACATCACGCAGCTCAAATCCACCGAGCGCGCGCGCGCCAATCTGTCGCGCTACGTGGCGCCGAACATGGTCGAGGAACTGGCGCGCGCCGACGACCCGTTCGGGGCGCCGCGCAGCCAGACGATCGGCGTCATGTTCGTCGACATGGTCGGCTTCACGCGGCTGGCCGCGGCGCGCGAGGCTGTCGAGGTCTTTGCGCTGCTGCGGGAATTCCATGCGCGGCTCGCGCGCATCGTGTTCGAGCATGCCGGCACGCTCGACAAATTCACCGGCGACGGGATCATGGCGACGTTCGGTACGCCGCGCCCTAGCGGCAACGACGCCGCGCATGCGCTGACCTGCGCGCGAGCGATCGCGGAGGACATCGAGGCCTGGAACGCCGAGCGCGCCCGGCCGATCCGGATCGGGATCGGCTTGCATTGGGGTGCCGCGCTGATGGGTACGATCGGGGACACGCGGCGGCTCGAATTCGCCGTGGTCGGCGATACCGTGAACGTGGCGAGCCGGCTGGAATCGCTGTCGCGCGATCTCGGCGTCATCATCACCGCAAGCGGCGCCCTGGTCGATCAGGCGCGCATCGACGGCGCCGATCTGCGCGGCTTCAGCCATCGCGGACCGCAATCCCTGCGTGGCCGCGCCGGGCTGATCGATGTCTGGACCTTCGGCGGCGTGCAGTTTTCCGGCTCGGCGGAGATCTGACGCCGCGCGCCGGCTCAGCTGGTCGCGGTCAGCCGCGCGAAATCATCGAGGGCGACATTGCCCCCGGAGAGGATGACGGCGACGGTCGCGGGCAGTGGCGTGAGCTTGCCCGCGAGCACCGCGCCGAGGCCGATCGCGCCTGAGGGCTCGGCGACGAGCTTGAGATGCGTGAAGGCGGCGCGCATCGCCGTGATCGCTTCGGCATCGCTCACGGCAAAGCCGCCGGCGATCGCGTGATGCGCGGCATCGAAGGGGACAGCGCCAGGCATCGCCGCTTGCAGCGCATCGCAGATCGATCGCGTACCCGGCACGACGCGCTGACGCGCGCCCTCGACAAGCGAGCGGCGCAGATCGTCGAACCCTTCGGGTTCCGCGGCGAATACCCGTGTCGCGGGCGAGATCGCGCGCAGCGCGAGCGCGATGCCGGCGATCAGGCCGCTGCCGCCGACGGGAACCACCAGCGCATCGAGCACGGCGCCGCGCTCGACGGCCTGGCGCGCGACCTCGATGCCGCACGACGCCTGGCCCGCGACGACGAGCGGATCATCGAACGGGTGGAGCCTGGTGAGTCCGCGAGCCTCGGCGAGCGTGGCGGCGAGTTCATTGGCCGCCTCCTCGCGGTTGCGCGCGCGCCATGCTCGGAGAGCACGATCTCGGCGCCGTAGCCACGCGTGGCGTCGATCTTCGCCTTGGGTGCATCGATCGGCATCACGATGGTGACGGCAACGCCCGCGGTCGCGCCCGCCGCGGCGAGGGCTTGCGCGAAATTGCCCGACGAGAAGGCGATCACGCCGCATTTTCGTTCGGCTTCGGTCAGCTTCGACAGGCGGAAGAAGGCGCCGCGATATTTGAACGAGCCGGTGCGCTGCAAATTCTCGGCCTTCACCAGCACGCGACAGCCGGCGAGCGCGTTGAGGGCCGGCGATTCGAGCAGCGGCGTTTCCACCACCGCTGGGCGCAGCACACGCGCGGCCTCGGCGATGAGGTCGAAGGAGACGCTCACGCCAGCGTACCCTCCGCGCCGGCGCCGCAGACCAAGGCGCAGACCCGTGCGCCTGCCCGGGGCTTGATGCGTCCGGTCATCAGCGCCGCGACGGCCGCGGCGCCGCTGGGATCGGCGGCCACGTTCATCTCCCGCCACAGCCAGCGGCTCGCGACATCCATGTCGTCGTCCTCGATCAGCACGATCTCGTCGACATGGCGTTGCACGATGTCGAAATTGACCGCCTCGGTGCGCCGCGCCGCGAGGGTGGGCACGCGAGTCGTGACGCGCTCGAGTTCGACCAGCCTTCCCGCCGCGAGCGAGTCATGCATGCTCGCGGCGCCGGTCGGCTGGACGCCGATGATGCGCAAGCCGGGCCGGATGGATTTGGCGGCGAGCGCCATGCCGGCGATCAGGCCGCCGCCGCCGATCGCGACGATGAGCACATCGAGGTCCGCGACCTGATCGAGCAGCTCGATCGCGACCGTGCCCTGGCCGGCGATGACGATCGGATCTGCGAAAGCATGGATGTAGCTCGGGCCGGTCGCGGCGAGGGCGAGCGCTTCCTTGTTGGCTTCGAACCACGACGCGCCGCCGACCACGAGCGTCGCGCCATAGGCCTCGATCTTCTTGGCCTTCGCCGGCGACACGCCATGCGGCACGAAGATCGTTGCCGGTACTTTGGCGAGCATCGCGGCATAGGCGACGGCAATCCCATGATTGCCGCCCGACGCGGTCACCAATCCGCGCTGCACCGCTTCACGCGGCAGGGAGCGCAGCTTCGACAGCGCGCCGCGCGCCTTGAACGAGCCGGTCACCTGCAGGCATTCGAGCTTGAGCCAGAGTTCGGCGCCCGGCGCGACGATCTCGCGCATCGGCGTCGCCTTGATCACCGGCGTCGTGCGCACGCCACCGTCGATGCGCGCGGCGGCGGCGCGAATGTCGTCGAGTGTGATCATCATGTCTCCGGCGGCGTGACGAGATGGCAGGCGACCCGGCGTCCGTCGCCGACATCGGTGAGAACGGGTTCGACACGCGTGCAGCTGTCCATCGCGTGCGGACAACGCGTCCTGAAGCGGCAGCCCGACGGCGGATCGATCGCGCTGGGGACGTCGCCGGTCAGCACGATGCGCTGGCGACTCCCCGCCTCGCCGGGTTCCGGCACCGCCGAGAGCAGCGCTTCCGTATAGGGATGCAAGGGCTTGGCGAAGAGCGCGTCGCGCGGCGCTTCCTCGACGATCTTGCCCAGGTACATGACCGCGATGCGCGCCGCCATGTACCGCACGACCGCGAGGTTATGCGAGATGAAGATGTAGGCGAGCCCGCGCTCGCGTTGCAGATCGAGCATCAGGTTCAGCACCTGCGCCTGGATCGAGACATCGAGCGCGGAGACCGGCTCGTCGCACACGATGAGTTTGGGGTCGAGCGCGAGCGCGCGCGCGATGCCGATGCGCTGGCGCTGGCCACCGGAGAATTCATGCGGATGGCGCGCGGCATGCGCGGCGGCGAGGCCGACGCGATCGAGGAGTTCGCCGACGCGCTGCGTGCGCGCCGCCGCATCGCCGATGCCGTGGACCACCAGCGGCTCGGCGATGATCCGTCCGACATTCATGCGCGGATCGAGCGACCCGAACGGATCCTGGAAGATGATCTGCATGTCGCGGCGCAGCTCACGCATCCGCGCCGGCGTTTCGGTGCGCAGATCCCGGCCCTCATAGGTGATCGTGCCTGAATCGGGTTCGATCAGGCGCAACAGCAGGCGACCGGTCGTCGACTTGCCGCAACCGGATTCACCGACGAGCGCCAATGTCTCGCCGTGATCGACCGACAGATCGATGCCGTCGACGGCATGCACGACGCCTGCTGCGCGGCCGAGGATTCCGGCGCGGCCGGCCGGAAAATGCTTCACCAGCCCGGTGGCGACGAGCAGGGCGCTCATGATTCCTCGCGGATGCAGGCGGCTGTACGATCCGGCCCGCGCGACGTGAGCTGCGGGATCGCGTCGCCGCAGGCGGCGACCGCGTAGCGGCAGCGTGGCGCGAAGCGACATCCCCTTGGCATGCGGTCGGGCGGTGGGACCTGTCCCGGAATCGCGTCGAGCCGCGTGATCGGTCCGCTCAGGCGGGGGATCGAGGCGAGCAGGCCTTGCGTATAGGGATGAACCGGGCCTGCGAAGATCGCCGCGGCGGGCGCGGTCTCGATCACACGGCCGGCATACATCACGACCACGCGCTTGGCGTATTCCGAGACGATGCCGAGATCATGCGTGATCAGGACCATGGCCATGTCGAGCTCGCCTTGCAGGCCGCGCAGCAGCTCGAGGATCTGCGCCTGGATCGTCGCATCGAGCGCTGTCGTCGGTTCGTCGGCCAGCAGGATCCGCGGCCGACAGGCCAGCGCCATCGCAATCATCACGCGCTGACGCATGCCGCCGGAGAGCTGATGCGGATAGTCGCCGAGCCGCTGCGTGGGCGCGGGAATCCCGACCAGCCGCAGCATGTCGGCGGCGCGCGCCAGCGCCTCGCCGCGCGACGCGCCGCGATGCAGCTCCACGGCCTAGGCGATCTGCAATCCGATGGAAAGAACCGGGTTCAGAGCCGTCATCGGCTCCTGGTAGATCATGCCGATCGCGTTGCCGCGGATCGTGCGGATCTGCGCGTCGCTCATCGCCAGCAGATCCTCGCCCTCGAAGACGATTTCGCCCGAGACACGGCCCGGCGGCTCGGCGACCAGGCGCATGATCGACAGCGAGGTCACGCTCTTGCCGCAGCCGGACTCGCCGACCAGCCCGAGCATTTCGCCGCGACCGAGCGTGAAGTCGACGCCGTCGACGGCGACCATGCGCCCGCGCTCGGTCATGAATTCCGTGCGCAGGCCGCTTATCGCAAGCAGGGGAGACGGGGATGACATGGTCGGGCGCGGCGTCAGATCAGCACGCCTTTCTGAACGAGGCTGTTGCGCAGCAGCCGCGCATCGAGATCACGCGGCGTGACGCCCTGCTGCAGGCTCAGCGTCGCCGCCGTCCCGGCCGCCTGCCCCATCGCCATGCCCGGCCCCATCACGCGCACCGAGGCCTGGCCGTCATGCGTCGCGGAGACGCAGCGGCCCGAGAGCAGCAGATTGTCGATCTCGAGCGGGAGGAGGCAGCGATAGGGCACCTGATAGAACTCGTCGCCGGGAAGATGGAGCCGCACCGTGCCGCTGCCTTGCGCGTGATCCTCGATCGGCCAGGAGCTGCGGCAGATAGCATCGTCGAATTTCTGCGCGCCCAGCACGTCCGCGCGGGTCAGCACGTAGTCGCCCATGATGCGGCGCGTCTCGCGGATGCCGAGCTGCGGCGCGATCGCGTCGATGCGCGCGCGTTCGAAACCGGGCACGTATTTCACCAGGAACCGCGCGAAATCGTCGACCTGGCGCCGGCCCTCGAGATGGCCCTGCGTGAGGCTCCACGGATCGGTGCCGTCGATGCCGGCGACGCGGCTCATGTTCACATGCACCTTGCCGGGCTGCGGCGAGGGCGAGAACGAGCCGCTCACGCGCGGGAAGCTGAACTCGCCCGACGCATTGACCGCGATCAGCAGCCGCTTGATCTCCGCTTCGGGAAACGCCATCGCGCGCTCGATGTCGACATCGCCCATGTAGAAGACCATCGTCGGCGCCTGCAGATTGCCATCCTGATCGCCCTTCTCGAACGGCGCGCCGGCGAAGGCCGCGACGTCGCCGTCGCCCGATGCATCGATGAGTCGCGCGGCGAGGATGACCTCGCGCCCGCCTTTGTGCTCGACCACCGCGCCGCGGATCTCGCCATGGCTGACCAGCGCCTCGACCGCGACCGCTTGGAACAGGATCTCGACGCCGGCTTCCAGCAGCCAGCGATCGAGCACGACCTTGAACACCTCGTGATCGATCTGGAAGCGATGGCGGTATTTGTAGCCGGCGTTGGCGGCCGCGAGGCGATCCATCGCCTCCTTCGGCACGCCACCGACCAGGAGTTGATGCGTCGATTGCGGCCCGCAGGTATAGACGCCGCAGAACACGCCGACCATCGCCGCGGTCGCGGTGCCGCCGAGGAACCCGTAGCGATCGAGCAGCAGGACCCGCGCGCCCATGCGCGCGGCGGCGATCGCCGCGCTGCAGCCCGACGTGCCGCCGCCGATCACCAGCACATCGACCTCGCGTGCGATCCGCGTCCGCCGCGGCGGCTCTGCGATCTCCGTATCGGTGCGGTCGAACGCGATCGCCATGGCCTATTTCTCCGCATGTCTGAGTTTGGGGTCGAGCAGGTCGCGCAAGCGGTCACCGACCAGGTTGATCGCAACGACGGTCACGAAGATCGCGAAACCCGGGATCGCCGCCACCCACCAGGCATTGCCCATGTAGCTGCGCCCATCGGCGATCATGCCGCCCCAGGTCGGGATTCGCGCCGGCACGCCGAGACCGAGGAAACTCAGCGACGCCTCGTAGAGAATCATCCGAGCGACGAGCAGGCTGCTGATGACGATGATCGAGGATGTCAGGTTGGGGAGCAGGTGGCGCACGAGGATTCGCAGCGTGCGCGCACCCAGCGCCTGGGCCGCTTGCACGAATTCACGCTCGCGCAGCGCCAAGGTCTCGGCGCGTACGACCCGCGCGTATTGCACCCAATGCGCGGCACCGAGGACGAGAATCAGATTGAGCAGGCTCGGGCCGAG
>JANNTF010000413.1:0-5062 GCA_031403455.1 Alphaproteobacteria bacterium
GGGCTGCGGCACCGGCGCGAAATACGATGCCGGCGCGCTGCGTTATGAGCGCGTCATCATCATGACCGACGCCGATGTCGACGGCGCGCATATCGCATCGCTGTTGATGACATTCTTCTATCGTGAGATGCCGCGCCTGATCGATGAAGGTCATCTCTTCCTCGCCATGCCGCCGCTCTACCGGCTGGCCCAAGGCGCCCAGGTCGTCTATGCCCGCGACGACAAGCACAAGGACGAGATCCTCGCAGGCCCGTTCAAGGGCCGCGGCAAGGTCGAGATCAGCCGCTTCAAGGGCCTGGGCGAAATGCCTGCCGCCCAACTGAAGGATACGACGATGACGCGAAGCAAGCGCACGCTGCTGCAGGTCCAGATCGCGGCGGACGACGTCAAGCCGACGGCGGATCTCGTCGAGAGCCTGATGGGGCGCAAGCCCGAGCTGCGGCTCAAATTCATCCAGGAGAATGCGAAGTTCGCGCGCGACCTCGACGTTTGATACCGTGAACTCCAGTTCAGGGAGGACCCAGATGGGACTGAAGCGCATCGAGCACTACAACATTCACACGACGAAACTCGCCGAGACGGTCGCGTTCTACGGCGACGTCCTGGGCATGAAGGCCGGCGACCGTCCGCCCTTCGCGTTTCCCGGCGCGTGGATCTATCTGGGCGACACGCCGGTGCTGCACCTCGTGGATGTCAGCGGCGATCACCAATCGACCCGTGCGGGGCAGCATGGGACCGGCGCGCTCGATCACATCGCCTTCGAGGCGGTCGGGCTCGCCGAGATGCGCGCCCAGCTGAAGCGTCAGGGCGTCGCGCATCAGGAACGCATCGTGCCGCGCACCGGCACCACGCAGGTCTTCGTCGTCGATCCCAATGGCCTCACGCTGGAGCTCAACTACGCCGAGACCGCTCGCGCGAGCTGATCGCGTCAGCCCAGCAGCAAACGAAGCCGGGGCCCGATCGCGCTGAAATCATTCTCGCGATAGAAGCTTTGAGTCTGCGCAAACCGCGAAGCGTCGGGACTCGTGACCTCGAGCCGCTTCCAGCCACGCCATGTCGCCTCGCGTCTGGCCGCGGCGATCAACCGTGCACCGAGTCCGCGACCACGATAGCCCGGCGCGACGAAGGCTTCGGTGATGACCCCGAACGCCCCGCGCGCATAGATGGCGACCGCCTCGCTCAACACCACGATGCCTCGAGCGGCCCCGGCGGCATCCTCCGCGACGATCGCGATGAGACGGCCGGATGCGATCAGCGGCGCCACGGCGGCGACGTCGATCGACGATGGCGGCGCGCCGAGTTCGATCAGGAGCGCCTCCACCAAGGCGACGATGGCGCCCGCATCCGCCGCGCCGGCGCGGCGCAGCGTGCAGCCATCATCCGGCCCGGGCAGCGACGGCTCGGCAGGCCCTGCCGCGCGGCGGGCCAGCATCACCACGCGCCGCGTGCCGCCGTAGACCGATTGCACGCCGATCTCGCGAAATCCCTGCTTGCCATGGAAGGCGAGACTCGCGTCATTGGCCGGGCGTAGATTCACCTCGCAGACGATGGGCGTCGTCCCGCGCTGCGCCACGGCGCTGATATCCGCGTAGCAGGCGGCGCCCAATCCGCAACCGCGCCAGCTCGGCGCGACGACGATCCGGTCGACATAGACGAACTGGCTGAGCTTGGCCGCAAACCAACGGTAATTCTCGCTGCCGTAGTCGCATCCCGGCGGCAGCGCGACCAGCAGCGCAGCGAGCGCGCCATCCGCGGCGCGCGCGAGGCGGATCGTGGCCGGACCATCGAAGAACGCGCGCCACGCCGCGCGCGTCAATGCATTCACATGCGGAACCGCCGCATCGTTGAGCGCCATCAACGCATCCAGATCGGCCTCGGTCGCATCGCGAAAGCTCGGCAGCGCGCTCATGCCTGCGTCAACCAAGCGCGCAAGGCGCGATTGACCGCATCGGGCCGCTCGATCGTCGCGAGGTGACCGCATTCCTCCACGATCACGAGGCGCGCGTCGGTGATGTCCGCCGCAATCTCGCGCGCGACCTCGACCGGTGTCGCCATGTCCTGGCGTCCGCAGAGCACCAGCGTCGGCACGTGCACCTGCGTGAGCCTCGGTCGCGAATCCGGTCGCCCGAGTATTGCCGTGAGCTGGCGGATGAACGCATCGCGCCCGACGCGCTGCGTCATCGACGTCACCATCGCGACGAAGTCCGGCTCCTGCATCCGCGCGGGGTGCACCCATTGCGGCAGCAGCTTGGGCGTCACGCCCTTGAACTCGCCGATGGCGGCGAGGCGCATGAGATCGCGACGATGCTGAGCGCGTTCCGGCGTGTCCGGACGCGCCGAGGTATCGAGCAGGGCGAGGCGTGTCACCCGCTCAGGCGCCTGGCGCATGATCTCGAAACTCACATAGCCGCCCATCGACAGGCCGGCCAGGGCGAAGCGCGGCGGCGCGCTCGCCAGCACCTGGCGCGCCATCTCGAGCATGCTGTCGGCCGCCGTGAGATCACCGACACTGATGTCCGCGAGATCGGCGAGCGCCGCGATCTGTGGCGCCCATAGCGCCCGGTCGCAGAGCAGGCCGGGCAGCAGGATGAGCGACGCGGCGCTCACTTGATCAGCGCCAGGAGATCGCGAAATTCCGGCGTGGCCGCGCGACCTAGCCATTCGAACACCACCATCTCGCTGGTGACGATGGCGACACCGGCCGCGGCAAGACGGCGCAACCCGAGATCGAGGTCGATCGGCCGGCGCGTCGACGTGGCATCGGCAACGACGGCGACATCCCAGCCCATCGCCCGCAGCCCGAGGGCGGATTGCAGCACGCAGACATGCGCTTCGATGCCGCACATCACCGCCTGGCGGCGCGGGTGCATCAGCCCCAGATGGGCCTGCACCGCCGGCTCGGCGGCGCAATTGAAATGCAGCTTGGCGATGGTTTCCCCCGGCGTCGCCAGCGCCGCGAGCGGCGGCACGGTTGCGCCGATGCCCTTGGGATAGTGTTCCGTCACCAGCAGCGGCACGCCCAGCCGACGCGCCGCGCGCATCAGGATCGACGTGCGCGCGACCACGGCGTCGCCGGAAACCATCGCTGGCAGGAGCCTGTCCTGGACGTCGATGACGAAGAGGAGCGATCGATCCGCGATTAACAGCATCGCTGCGCAACCTAGCGATCACCGTGGCGACCCGCCACGGGCCCGTTTCATTGACTTCGGCCCGATTCTGCAGATAATCCGCCGCGTTTTGAAAGGGCCGAGCCATCGCTGATGGCAAGGGCCCTTTCGCATATGACCGAGCCTGCCGCCTGCATCGATTGATGATGGCGGCCGCCGGTCGAAAGGCAGAATTCTAAAAGATGAGTTTCGACGATCTCGGCCTCGGCGCCGATGTTCTCCGGGCAGTGGCCGACGCGGGCTACACGGAGCCGACGCCGATCCAGCGGCAAGCGATCCCGCAAGTGCTGATGGGCCGTGACGTGCTGGGCTGCGCCCAGACGGGAACGGGCAAGACTGCGAGTTTCACGCTGCCGATGATCGACATCCTGTTCGGAAGCCGAGCGCGCGCACGCATGCCGCGCTCGCTGATCATCGAGCCGACGCGCGAATTGGCGACCCAGGTCGCCGAGAATTTCGACGTCTATGGCAAGTATCACAAGCTCTCCAAGGCGCTGCTGATCGGCGGCGTGCAATATGGCGACCAGGTGAAGGTGCTCGACCGCGGCGTCGATGTGCTGATCGCGACGCCGGGGCGCTTGCTCGACCATTTCGAACGCGGCCGGCTGCTGCTGACCGACGTCAAGCTGCTGGTGATCGACGAAGCCGACCGGATGCTCGACATGGGTTTCATTCCCGACGTCGAAAAGATCGTGTCGCTGCTGCCGAAGACGCGCCAGACGCTGTTTTTCTCCGCGACCATGCCGCCGGAAATCCGTCGCCTGGCCGATGCGTTCCTGACCAATCCCAAGGAGATCACGGTCGCGCGGCCGGCGACGACCGCCGAGACCGTGAAGCAGGCGCTCGTGATGGTGAGCGAGGCCGACAAGCGCGACGCCTTGCTGCAGATCATCGAACGCGAACCGGTGAAGAGCGCGTTGATCTTCTGCAATCGCAAGCGCGACGTGGACACGCTCTACAAATCGATGAAGCGCCTGGGCCTCAACACGGCACAGCTCCACGGCGACATGGATCAGGCACAGCGCACCGCGACTCTCGAATCCTTCAAGCGCAACGAGATCACCTTGCTCGTATGCTCGGACGTGGCGGCGCGTGGCCTCGACATCGATTTTCTGAGCCATGTGTTCAATTACGACGTGCCGATTCATGCCGAGGACTACGTCCACCGGATCGGCCGGACAGGCCGTGCCGGCAGATCCGGCGCCTCATTCACCCTGGCGACCCGCGCCGATGCGAAATTCGTTCACGCCATCGAGAAGCTGATCGGGAAGCCGATCCCGCAAGTGACCGTCGCGAGTCTGGTCGGCGGCGCGTACGTGGTCACGCCCCCCGCTCACGCGGTCGAGGCCGTGGCGGCACCGGCGGCTAGTCTCGAGTCGTTGCCGCCGTTCGAGCCGGTTCACCTGGATTCCGTCCAGATTCCTGCGTCGGAATCGCCTACGCGGTCTCGCGGCGGACGTGGCCGGTCCCCGGCGAAAGCGCCGCGTGCGCCGCGGAGCAAGCCACGCGCGCCCGAGGCCGATGTCGCGCCGCGCAGCCCAGCACCCATTGCCGCGCGCGCGGCGCCGTCTTCTGTCACCCCCGCCCCTGCCCCGCGCCGCGGCAGCGATGATGACCACAGCCCGTTCGGCCCCGGCGATTCGGTGCCGGCGTTCCTGATGCGGGGCCGCCGCGCCACGGGCTGAAGCAAACCCCAGGAGACGCCATGCAGACGATCTTCATCATGGTGAAATGCGAACTCGGCCGCGCCTACGAAGTCGCCGATTCAGCCGTTCAGACCGTCGACCAGGTGTCGGAAGTGCACTCGATCTCAGGTCAATACGATCTGCTGATGAAGTGCTACCTCACCGACGAGCAGGATATCGGACGCTTCGTGATGGGCGTGCAGAAGCTCG
>JANNTF010000414.1:0-4372 GCA_031403455.1 Alphaproteobacteria bacterium
GTGCCGGCGGCTTGATGCTCGAGCTTGGACCGGCGAATCGGCACAAGGAGACCCATGCCCATGACCACCCTCTTGAATCGGCGTGCCGCCCTTGCGGCATGTTCCGGCGGGGCCGTGGCGTTCGCCGGATTCGCCGCGACGGCATCGACCCGCTTAGCGATCGGCGGCACCGGCGCCGCGCTGGGCACGATCCGGCGTCTGGCCGAGGCCTTCGTGGCGCAGAACGCCGGCGTTCAGCTCGATCTGCCGTCCAGCCTGGGCACGACGGGCGGGTTGCGCGCGGTGTTGGCCGGTGTGATCGACGTCGCCGTCGGAGTTCGCCCGGTGAACGCGGAGGAGACCGCGGCCGGTGCCCGGTCGCAGGTCTTCGCCCGCTCGCCTTTCGGCTTCGTGACATCGCGTCCCAATCCGCCGACCGACCTCACGAGCAACGACATCGTTGAGATCTACGCCATGCGGCGGCGGAATTGGTCGGACGGCTCGCCGATCCGCGCGGTGCTGCGCACGCGACGCGACGGCGACTCGCTGTTCATCATCGAGCGTTTTCCGGCGACCGAGCTCGCGATGGACGAGGCCCATGCGAAGAAACTCCTCCCCGTCGCGCAGACCGATCAGCGCAATCTCGATCTGGCCGAGAAGCTCGAAGGGTCCTTCACGAGCTCGACTCTCGCGGCAGTCGTGAGCGAAGGGCGCAAGCTCCGGACCTTGGCGCTGGACGGCGTGCAGCCGTCGCTCGAGGCGACCGCGAGCGGGGCCTACCCGCATGTGCGGTCGCTTCACTTCGTGACGATGCCGACGACCAGCGAGGCCGGTCACGCCTTCATCGCTTTCGTGCGTTCCGCGCGCGGCGCGTCGATCCTCGCCGAATGTGCCGCCATTCCAGCGAGCGGTTGAGGTCGCGCCGATCACGCCTCGATGACGGGACAACCAACCATTTCGGTCGCCGATGAGGGCGGGCGGCTGATTCGCGTCTTGAAGCGTTGGACGATCATCCTTGGCCTCTGCGTGGCGTTCGTGCCGTCCGTCGTCTATCTGCAGCGGATCATCGGGCGCGACGACGATGAGTTCTCCCGCTCCCTCGATCTCCGCGTCGAGGCCTTGACGGCGATGGTCTATGTGAACAGCCGCCTCTGGGGCTTCGAGGTCCATCGGATCAAGGACATCCTCGAGCCGGCGCGGTCCGAGCCCTGGCGCACGACATACCGGGTCGACACGCGCACAGGCGACCGCTGGAACCCGGTCGCGGAGGTCGATGGCACGCCCGTGGGCCCCACGCGCAGGATGGAGGCGGCGATCCTCGATGGCGATCGGGTCGTGGGGCGTGTCGTCGGCGTTCGGGACATCAATCATCTCCTGATCGATGTCGTCGTCGTGGCTGCGGTCAGCATCCTGCTCGGCGGCGCTTTGGCCATGCTGATCTGGTTCCGGGCGCTGCCCCTCGTGATGATGAGCATGGAGCGGCTCGAGCGGAACGAGCGACAGATCTCCGGGCATCGCGACGCCCTCGAGGTCGAGGTCACGAATCGTACGGTGGCGCTGGCCAACACCAACGAGCGCCTGAGCATGTCGCTGAACGAATTGACGCTTCGCGAATCCGAGAACGAGGAGCTTGCCGCGATCGCGCGCGGGGTCGATTCCGCCATCGTGATCCTGGGACCGGACGGGGCGATCGTTTGGGCCAATCCCGCCTTCACGACCGTGACCGGGTACGAATTTTCCGAGGCCAAGGGAAAGACGCCCGGCAGCCTGCTGAACGGCCCCGCGACCGACCAGGCGACGGTCGCGCGGCTTCAGGCGGCCCTGTTGGCTGGAGAGCCTTACGAGACCGAGATCCTGCAATACACGAAATCCGGCGCGCCGCGCTGGATCGAGGCGCATGCGACCATGCTCCACGATGATCAGGGCAGGACGCGGCGATGCATTCTCGTCGGCCGCGACGTCACGGAGCGACGGGCGCAACAGGAGCGCCTGGATGAAGCGCTGACGCGCGAGCGTGAGATCAACCAGCAGCAGCGGCGCTTCGTGTCGGTCGTGGCGCACGAGTTCCGCACGCCACTGACGATCATCGACGGCGCGGCGCAGCGTCTGGCGCGCAACGCCGAACGGATCACGGCGGCCGACATCCACGAGCGCGTCGCCAAGGTCCGCCGCGCGGTTGCGCGCATGGGCGAACTCATCGAGACCTCGCTCGATGCCGCGCGAATCGATTCGGGCGCACTCGACGTCAAGCGCGAGGCGGTCGATCTGACCGCGCTGCTGGCTGGTGTGAGCGAACGCATCCGGAGCATCGCCACCGACTTCGATATCCAGCTCAACGCACCGGCCACGCCGGTGACGGTCACCGGCGACCAGCGCCTGCTCGACCAGGTGCTCACCAATCTGCTCACGAATGCAGTGAAGTACTCGGGAGACAGCCGCCGGATCGAGCTGACTCTCGCGATCGTCGACGGCGACGCCCAGGCGTCGATCCGTGACCACGGGCTGGGCATCCCCGCCGACGAGCTGCCCAAGTTGTTCACGCGCTTCTATCGCGCGAGTACCGGGCGCGGGCTACCGGGAACCGGGATCGGACTCAATCTCGCCCGGGAACTCGCCGCGATGCATGACGGCGAGATCACGGTGACCAGCGCGGTGGGCGAAGGATCGATTTTCAAACTGCGCTTGCCGCTCCGCACGCAGCAAGAGCGCTGCCCTCCCGTGCAAGCCGCCTGAACGGGCGTTGCATGTCAGAGCGCCATTTTCGCAGCGGCTGACGCGGCGAGCCCCGGCCGCATGCTACCGTACGAATCATGGGGTTGGACGAGACCGGGGAGACGCGCGCCGCGGGCGCGGCGCAGACAGCGCCGGTGGCGGATGACCGATCCTGTCTCGCGGCGATCGGCCTCGCACGGTGAGTGCGGCGCTGTCACGCCCGCTGCTCGGGATCGGGATGATGCTGTTGTCGGTGGCCTTGGGCAGCAGCCTCGACGCCCTGGCGAAATGGTTCACGCAGCACTATCCGGTGCCGCAGATCGTGTGCATCCGCTTCGGCGCGCAAGCCGCCGTGCTGCTCGCGCTCGCACCCTGGATCGGCCACCGCGCGGTGCTGACGACCCGGGCTCCGGTCATGCATCTCGCGCGCGGCGTGGCGATGATCTTCGCGAGCGGGCTGTTCGTCGCCGCGTTGAGCGTGCTGCCGCTGGCGACATCGGTCGTGCTCGCCCAGACCTCGCCGCTGATCGCGGCGGCGATCGCGGTGCCGCTGCTGGGCGAGCGCGTCAGCCCGCGCTACTGGCTGTTCGTGGTGCTCGGATTCATCGGCGTCGTCGTGGTCCTGAGGCCGGCGCCCGAAATCTTCGGCTGGAGCGTGCTGCTGCCGCTCGGCTCGGCCGCTTTCTTTGCGTCCTATCAGGTCATGACCAAGCGCGTCGCGGCGATCGACCCCGCGGTGCCGAGCCTGTTCTATCCGAGCCTCGTGGGCTGCGCGCTGGCGGCCTGCATCGCGCCGTTCTTCTGGATCTGGCCGAGCCCACTGCACGCCGCGATCATGCTGATGCATGGCGCGCTCTGTGGCGTCGCGCATTTCCTGATCATCCGCGCCCTCACGCTGTCATCCGTGTCGATGATTGCGCCCTTCGGCTATGTCGGCCTGATCTGGGCGGCCGGGCTGGGCGTCATCGTGTTCGACGAGCGGCTCGATGTCGCGACCGTCGCCGGGGGCACGCTGATCGCCTGCTCCGGCATCTTGCTCGCGCATGAAGCGGTGACGCGGCACCGCGCCTGAGAACGCTACTTCCCGATCTCGGCGAGATGGCGGTCTCGGCGCAGGATCTTGTCGATTTTCAGGGCCAGCGCCTCGAGGGTGAACGGCTTGGTGATCAGTTCGACATCGGCGTCCACGACGCCGTTATGGACGACGGCGTTGCGCGTGTAGCCGGACGCGAAAAGGATCTTGAGCACGGGGCATTTCAGCCTGGCGGCATCGGCGAGCTTGCGCCCATTGATGCCCGGCATGACGACATCCGTCATCAGGAGCTTGATGTCCGGCTCGCTCGCGAGCAGCGCGAGGGCCCGTGTGGCATCGGGCGCCGCGACGGTGCGGTAGCCGAGGTCCTGGAGCATGCCGACGGTGAGATCGAGCACCGCGGCATCATCCTCGACGACCAGGATCAATTCGCGGTCACGGGCAAGCGGCAGCGCCGTCGTGGCCGTGGCGGGCGCGACGAGTTCCGCGGTGCCGAGATAACGCGGCAGATACAGCTTGATCGTCACGCCGTGGCCCGGCTCGTTGTAGATCTTCACATGGCCGCCGGATTGCTTGATGAAGCCGTAGACCTGCGCGAGTCCCAGACCGGTGCCTTGACCCGACGGCTTGGTGGTGAAGAACGGCTCG
>JANNTF010000415.1:0-1031 GCA_031403455.1 Alphaproteobacteria bacterium
CAGGATCACCACGCGCCGGTCGCGCAGAAAACGGTAGAACGCGCGCCCGATGCCTTCGCGGCCGCGCGCCCGCAGTTCGAACAAGCCGCCGCCGAGCGCGCGCGAGTGGGGCATGCGCAGCGCCGGCCCGTGCTCCGCCAGCAGCTCGACGAGGCGCGCGTAGTCGGCCAGCGTCTCCACCGGCCACGCCTCGATCGCGGCCAGCACCCTCGGATGGAAGTACACGACGGTGAACGGCACCGGGTGAGGTTAGCGAGAACGCTAACTCACGTCAAACCCGGCGCCGGAGCGCGCGGCGGCGCCCGCGCCCGCGCTCTCGCGTCCCGTGCCGACGAGGTGATCGAATGATCGCGCGGCGCCACCTCCTCTCGCGCGGCGCGGCCGTGGCGGCGGCGGCGATCGCCGGACCGGGCGCGGCCAGCGGACAGCCGGCGTCGCCGCCGGTGGTCGGTTTCCTGCGCAGCACGGGCCCGGCCGGCTCCGACGACATCGTCGGCGCGTTCCGCAACGGCCTCGCCGAGGCCGGCCTCGTCGAAGGGCGCGACGTCGTCATCGATTTCCGCTGGGCGGAGAACCGGCAGGACAGGCTGCCCGGGCTGGCGGCCGATCTCGTCCAGCGTCGCGCGGCGGTGATCGTCGGCAACGCCCTCGCGGCGCTGGCCCTGAAGGCCGCGACCGCGACGATCCCGATCGTGTTCGTGTCCGGCGAGGATCCGGTCCGTCTCGGGCTGGTCACCAGCCTCACCCGCCCCGCCGGCAACCTCACCGGCGTGGCGTTCCACGACTCCGATCTGACGGCCAAGCGGTTCGCGATGCTGCACGAGATGACGCCGCGCCTCGCCACCATCGCCGTGCTGATCGACCCGACGGCTCCGGGGGCGGACACGGAACTGAAAGCCGTGGAGGACGCGAGCCGGACGATCGGGCGCCGGATCCTGATCGCGAAGGCGACCAGCGGCGCCGAGATCGACGCCGCCTTCGAGACTTTCGTCCGGGCGGGCGCTCACGCGGTCTTCGCCGGGGTCGGTCCG
>JANNTF010000416.1:0-1532 GCA_031403455.1 Alphaproteobacteria bacterium
GCGATCGGTTCCTCCTGCGGTTGACGTCGGAGACTCAAGACGAGGCGGTGATGAAATCAACCCGCGTTGCGCGCGCGCGCGTCACGGATTGCGCTGGCAGAGGCCGGGTTGAGCCGGGTGTGGAAGAACACCCAGGCAGGGGGAGACTCGGAAGCGAGGCGTCGAACCCGATGACCATTCCTGCGCGCCATGGAGAAGCGTCGTGCTGCCCTGCCGGCCAAGGCACGTACAGAGTAGTTGGGGCGTGCGAACACGGCAACCGGCACCGCATGAAAGATCCGCGACCAGCGCGCCCAGGCCGGGATCTGGGCGAGATTGTCGGCCCCCATCAGCCATACGAACCGCGTGCGTCGAAATCGCCGGCACAGCGCGGGCAGCGTATCGGCCGTGAATCGCGTGCCCAGCGCCGCCTCGATGGTCACGATGCGCACATGCGGGTGCGCGCCCGTCACCCGCCGCGCCGACGTCGCGCGTGCGGCGAGCGGGGCCATGCCGTGGCCGGATTTCAGCGGGTTGCCGGGGGAGACGAGAAACCAGACCTCGTCGAGCGCCAGCTGCTTGAGCGCGATGAGCGCGATTTCGAGATGACCCTCATGTGCGGGATTGAACGAGCCGCCGAGCAGACCGACGCGTCGGCGCGGCATGAAGCCGAGCGCGTGCGCCGGCACCACCGCGCTCATGGGCGCGTCTGCCCCTCGCCGAAAACGACGTATTTGTAGCTCGTCAGCTGCTCCGCGCCGACCGGTCCGCGCGGCGGGAGACGCCCGGTCGAGATCCCGATCTCCGCGCCGAAGCCGAACTCGCCGCCATCGGCGAATTGCGTCGACGCGTTGTGCAGCACGATCGCGCTGTCGACACGACGGCAGAACGCCGCGGCCGCCGCCGGATCTGCGGTGATGATCGCATCCGTATGGTGCGAGCCGTACTCGTTGACATGGGCGATCGCCGCGTCGAGCCCGTCCACGATGCGCACCGACAGGATCGCGTCGAGATACTCCGTGCGCCAATCCGCTTCGGTGGCCGGCTTCACACGCGGATCCAAACGCTGCACGAGGTCGTCACCGCGGATCTCGCAGCCCGACTTGAACAGATCGTGGAGGATCACCGGCAGATGCGTGAGCGCGACGTCGTGATCGACCAGCAGGGTTTCGGTAGCGCCGCACACCGTGACGCGTCGCATCTTCGCATTCACCACGATGCGCCGCGCCATGTCGACATGCGCGGCGCGATGAACGTAACTGTGGCAGATGCCCTCGAGATGCGCGATCACCGGCACCCGCGCCTCGCGCATCACGCGCTCGATGAGGGATTTGCCGCCACGCGGCACGACGACATCGACCAGCCCGCTCATGGTCAGGAGATGTCCCACCGCCTCGCGATCGCGCGTGGGCACGAGCTGGATGCCATCGACCGGCAGGCCGGCCGCGCGCAAGCCGTCATGCAGACATGCCACCAGCGCCAGAGAGCTCTCGAAGCTTTCGGAACCGCCACGCAGGATGGCGACGTTGCCGGATTTGAGGCACAGCGCGCCG
>JANNTF010000417.1:0-2850 GCA_031403455.1 Alphaproteobacteria bacterium
GCCCTCCGCGTCGCGCGTGTGATGACCGGCGAGACGCGGCAGGATGTCGCTGTCGCGCTTCATCAATCGCGAATCCGCCATGCCGAGCGGGCCGCAGATGCGCGCCTCGAGCAGCTCGTTGAAGCTGCGGCCCGACAATTCCTCGACGATCTCCGACAGCAGGAAGAAGCCCGTGTTGCAGTAGATCAGCGCTTCGCCCGGCAGGAAGTTCAGCTCGTCCTGCCGCGCGATCACGCGGCGCGCGAATTCGCGCGTCGACGGCGCGGTGATCGGCACGCCGCTATAGGTCAGCGCCTCGAGGAAATCGCGCATGCCGCTGGTGTTGCTCGCGAGATGGCGCAGGGTGACCGGCCGCTCCAGAAACGGGAGCCAGGGCATGTAGCGCTGGACCTCGTGCTCCATCGACAATTTGCCCTCGGCTTCCAGCATCAGCGCGAGCAACACGGTGAACTGCTTGGTCTGCGAGCCGATGCGGATGACCGAGCGGCTGTCGAGCGCCACCCCTTGCGCGATATCCGCCATGCCGTACTGGCCGCGATGGATGACCTGGCCGCGATGCGTGACCGCGACCACGACACCCGGCGAGTCGTTGCGCGCATATTTTGCGAAGCTCCGCGCGCAAGCGGCGGCCGCATCCTCGGCGCGGATGGTGTGTGTCATGACTGGCTGTTCCCCCGAACGAATCGTCGATGCACGGGCACTATGACGCGACCACCGGGCGTAGTGGAAATCGGCAAATCGCAGACCAGCCAAGCCGCCATGTCACGTCGCGGGCACGTCGCCGCGCCGGATGGGGAGATTGCGTCCATTCAAGTTTTGCCGGCATCCTCCCCGCGACTCAACACCATCGCCGCGATGCCAGCGCATCGCACGCCGAGGAGAGACCATGGACACAGCCCGCGTCGTTTGCGCCCATGATTGCCCGTGCATGTGCTCGCTGATCGCCCATGTCGATCAGGGCAAGGTCGTGCGCATCCAAGGCGATCCCGGCAATCCGTTCACGGCCGGATTTGCCTGCGCGAAAGTCAATCGCGACGCCGAGCTGGTGCATTCGCCCGAGCGGTTGCAATCGCCGCTGCGGCGAACGGGTCCGAAAGGTTCCGGACAGTTCGAGAAGATCTCCTGGGACGCGGCGCTCGACGAGATCGAGACGCGCTGGAAGGCGATCATCGCCGAGTCGGGTCCCAAGGCGCTGCTCGGCTACGCGTATAGCGCGCATCAGGGCCAGATGAATCGCCACATCGTCAACGGGCTCTTCCACGCGCTCGGCGCGAGCCGGCTCCAAGCCGGCACCGTTTGCGACACGTGCTGCGAGACGGCCTGGGACATGACACTCGGGCCGGTGGGCGGCGCGGATCCGGAATCCGTCGTCGACTCCGATCTCATCATCGCGTGGGGCTGCGATCTGATGGCGGTCAACGTGCATTTCTGGGCCAAGGCCGAGCAGGCGCAGAAGCGCGGCGTCAAAGTGATCGTCATCGATCCGCGGCGCAGCCGTACCGCCGCCGCCGCGGATTGGCATATTCCAATCCGCATCGGCACCGATGCCGCCCTGGTGCTCGGCATCGTTCATATCCTGGTGCGCGACGGGCTTTGCGACCGCGCCTATCTCGCCGCGCACACGCTCGGTTTCGATCGCTGGGAGCGCGAGGTGATCCCGGCCTTCACACCCAAGCGGGTCGCCGAGATCACCGGTCTGCCGATCGCCGATATCGAGCGTCTCGCCGCCATGTACGGCGCCGCCAAGCGATCCTTCATCCGGATCGGCGAAGGGATGACGCGCCTCGCGCGCGGCGGTCAGGCGCTACGTGCGGTCGCCACCCTGCCGGCCGTGACCGGCGCCTATGGCCGCCGCGGCGGCGGCGCGCTTCTGCTGACGGCGGGCTCGATGGATTTCCAATTTGGATTCGTGCGCAAGCCCTCCGGCCCGGCCGCGACAAGACTGGTCAATCACAGTCTGCTTGGAGAGGCACTGCTCAACATGGACGACCCGAAGCTGCGCGGGTTGCTCATCTGCGCCAATAATCCCGCGATCACCTGCCCCGACGTGAAGAAAGTGCGCGCCGGCCTGTCGCGCGAGGATCTGTTCACCGTCGTCCATGATCCCTTCATGACCGACACCGCGCGCTACGCCGATATCGTGCTGCCGGCGACGACCTATCTGGAAACCGAGGATTTCTATCGCGGCTACGGCGCCTATTACATGCAATACGCGCAAGCCGCCGTCGCGCCGCAAGGCGAGGCGTGGTCGAATTTCCGTCTCGCCCAGGAATTGGCGCGGCGGCTCGGCCTGAACGATCCGGTGTTCCGGATGTCCCAACGCGAGATCGTCCCGAAATTCTTCGAAGGCGCGACCGGCGCCGTCGGTCAGGTCGATCCGGCGCGGCTCTTCGACGGCGGCGCCATCAAGGTCGCGCCGCAAGATGGCCAGGAATTCCGCACGAAATCGGGCAAGCTCGAGATCTATTCGGCGGCGCTCGCGGCCCAGGCCGTGCCGGCGATGCCGATCTGGGAACCCGATCCGGAGGAGGTTCGCGATGCCGCACGCTGGCCGCTGCGGCTGCTCACCGCGCCGTCCTATTTCCAATCGCATACCGCCTTTTCCGGCGTCGAGTTTCTGCGTCATCGCGAGGGCGAGCCTAATTGCATTCTCCATCCGGCCGAGGCGACGAGGCGCGGCCTTGCGAATGGCGCCAAGATCCGGCTCTTCAACGACCGCGCGGCGATCGGACTCATCCTGAAAATCAGCGATGTGGTCGGCGAGGGCGTCGCCCTGGTTCTCGGCCAGCGACCGGATGCGGAGGCGGTTTCCGGCACGGTCAATATGCTGTGCCCCGACCGCCTCACGGA
>JANNTF010000418.1:0-2327 GCA_031403455.1 Alphaproteobacteria bacterium
TGTTGTGCTTGGTGTGACCTTGCCGCTCTCACGATGGGCTCCCTCCCCCCTTGCGGGGGAGGGTTGGGGCGGGGGGCGACGTGACGGACTCGGCCAGCTTGAAAGGGCGGCACTCCGACCCCGATACTCGCCGCGCCCCGAATTTTGCTGGAGAGACTTGGCCGATGGCTACTGAGCGTATTCTTGTCGTCGGCGCCGGTCTTGCGGGGCTGGGCGCGGCGCGGGCGCTGCACGACCGCGGCTACGAGGTCACGATCCTCGAGGCGCGTGATCGGGTCGGCGGCCGCTGTCACACGGTCCAAGGCATCGACGACGGTGCGCATTGGATCCACGGGACGGAAGGCAATCCGCTGACGTCGCTCGCGCGGCGCCACTCGCTCGCGACGATGTTCGTCGGCGGCGACAGCACGTACACCGGCGGCTGGGATCATCTCGCTCTGTTCGGGCCCGGCGGGCAGCCGCTAGACGACGACGCCAAGCTGCTCAGCATCCTCACCGCCGACGACATCAAGCACGAGCTCGATGCGCTGCGCAGCACCATGCTGCGCGACCGCAGGCCCGATATCGGGATGCTGGCGGCGGTGTCGCGCGCCGTCGCCGCGCGTGACGCCGACACAGCGCGGCGCGCCGACATCGATTGGCACACGATGGTCCAGGTGCGCGACGATCTCGGCAGCGAGCCCGACGATCTGTCGTTCCTCAACTGGGACGACGGCTACGAGATGTTCGGCTACGGCGACAGCGTCGTCGTCGACGGTTTCCAGTCGCTGACCGAGCGCCTCGCTGTCGGCCTCGATATCCGCTTCAACCAGATCGTCGAGCGCATCGCCTATGACGAGTCGCGCGGCGTCGAGGTCGCGACGTCAGGCGGCAGCTTCACCGCCGAGCGCGCGATCGTCACGCTGCCCCTCGGCGTGCTGAAGGCCGGCGCGATCGCGTTCGACCCGCCGCTCCCGGCGCGCAAGCGCGACGCGATCGAGCGCTTGGGCTGGGGCCAGTTGACCAAGATCGTCGTGCGCTTCGACGCGCCGTTCTGGCCGCAGGAACAATACGTGTTCGGCTACATGTGCCGCACGATCGTCGAGCACCCGACCAACATCATCAATGCTTGGTACACGCACCGCATCCCCGCGCTGGTCATGCTCGTCGGCGGCCATCGCGGTCGCGAGATCGAGACCTGGCCGGAAGCACGGCTCCGCACCTGGGCGCTCAGCTTGCTCACCGATCTGTTCGGCGCCGCCATTCCGGAACCCATCGATGTGCGCTGCACGTCCTGGGGCCGCGATCCGTTCTCGCGCGGCGCTTATGCGTATATCCGCGTCGGATCGACGCCCGCCGATCTCGACGAGGTCGCAGCGCCGGTCGGCGACCGGCTGCTCTTCGCCGGCGAGGCGACCTATCGCCAGCATTGGGGCTGCGCCCACGGCGCCTACGTGTCGGGCTTGCGCGAGGCGCAGCGCATCGCGGGCGATGCGCGCATCCTCCCCAGCCGCCGCTACACCGAGAACCGGCGCTGGCGCGAGCTCATGCAGCGCGCCAACCGCTTCTTCAATTTCCACGGCCGCGCGCTCGACGCCGACGAACTCGCGACGCGCATCGACCTGCTGGCGAGGAGCGACATCTTCGGCGTGGTGAGCGCGAGCGATCTGGAGCTGCTCGCCACGATGTTCCAACGCGAGGATTTCGCGGACGGAGTCGCGATCTGCCGCATGGGAGATCGCGCCGACCGGATGTTCCTGATCGCCGCCGGCGAGGCCGAGATCGATGTCGGCGTTCAGGCGGAGCGAAAGATCCTGCTGCGGACCGGCGAAGTCCTCGGCGAGCACGGCATGTTCGTCGCCGGCACGCGCACGGCGACCGTGATCGCGCGCGGACCCGTGCAGATGCTGACCCTCGACTACCAGCGCTTCCGCTCGTTCCTGCTCACGTTTCCGGAAGCCGCGGTCGCCCTGCTCGGCACCGCGATCAAGCGGCTCGTGCGCCTGCAATCGCCGAATGCGGGCGCGCGCTCGGACGATTGACTACTCGCGCGCGGGAAGCCGGCGCCGCGCGATGAAATAAACATGCGCGTTGACGAGCTCGGCCTCGATCCGCGCGCTCACCGGCTCGATCGCGGCGTGCACCTCGGCCATCTGCGCGCTCGGCTCGAACTCGACCATCACCTCGATGAACACGCGCCGGCCCGAGCGGCGCGAGCGCACCTCGTGCACGTTCTGGATCCGGTCGCGGTGTTCGGCGAGCACGCGATCGACGATGGCGAGCGCGGCCGGCTCCGCCGCGTGGTCGATGATGTCGTAGACCGAGCCGCGGACAAGATGGACGATGTG
>JANNTF010000419.1:0-13258 GCA_031403455.1 Alphaproteobacteria bacterium
CTCCGGTCCTCCGGGGGCTTCCTTCAGAAAATTTACCTTTTCAACCGTCTCAGACCGGGGGAAGTTTGCAGGTTGCCATGAGAAAGGCCAAGCCTGCGGCAACCGAGCCAAGCAATCCGCCTCTGATCTCGCCTTTGGGAAAGAAGTCACCATCCAGACCCACGGCAAGGACAAGTATAAGCGTACGATTGCCGATGTAATCCTGCCCGATGGACTGAATCTCAGTCATGAACTCGTTAAGCAAGGATGGTGATGGTGGTATCGAAAATATGCGTCTGGGGATACCCGCTAGAGAGGATAGATGTTGAAAGGAGTTTATGGAAGCATTCGGCCCGCTACGGATTTTTAGGGAAAACGCCCTTCTCTATGAGTTTATTGTTGTACGCGTCGGCATCCATGGGGCAGAGGAGGAGATCTCTAACTTCTTTTAGTGTCTCAAGCCGAAGCTCCACCTTCAACCGCTTTAGAAGTTCATACCCAAACGTCTTGTAGCTAGTGCCTCGCGAGGTGTAGGCGTAGGCTCCGGTCTTCTTTCCGTTGTACTCATGCATAAAATATTTATGGCTTTGTTTGGCAGGATCTAGCACAAACCCTTTTTTTGGAAGGGTGCTTTCGATCATATCCCGAGGAACCTGAGACATTCTCAGGCAGCCTCGGCTAGAAGATTCGAGAAAATGCTTTTCATGCGGATGGCGTCGCCGGTGACCTGCGAGTCTTGAAGGGACCGGTAGTACTGCCAGAAATGGACGATGTGGTGTTCTAGATCGAGAATGGCTTCTTCGAAACTTCCGCCCGTCCCGACAACGTTGAGAGTCTCGTTTGCTGCGAAGAACCAAGCGCCGTCCCGAGTAACTTGAATACCGATCGGTTTTGGCGGAAAGTAGGTGCGGCCAGAAACCGTTAATCGGAACAAAGGAAACTTAAAGGGCTTTAAAAAATATTCTTGCGGCTCACCGGCGAGACCGTCGATCGCGAGACTCCCGTGCGGCGCTTCCAGTCGGGCGAAGTGCCGCTGTTCCTGATCAGCCTCAAGGCCGGCGGCTTCGGCCTCAATCTGACGGCGGCCGACACGGTGATTCTGTTCGATCCGTGGTGGAACCCGGCCGTGGAAGCCCAGGCGATCGATCGTGCGCATCGTATCGGCCAGGACAAGCCGGTCTTCGCCTACAAGCTGATCACTGTCGGCACGGTAGAGGCCAAGATCCTGGCGTTGCAGCAGCGCAAGCGTGCGTTGGCCGATGCGCTGCTCTCCGGATCCCCGGGCGCGGCGAGCCGGATCACCGATGCCGATCTGCAATTCCTGTTCGAACCTCTGGATCCGCAGCGCTGAACGCGCGTGCCGTTCAGAACCAACCCTTGCCCTTGAAGAACATGTAAGGGACGACCGCCGACAGGATCATCAAGCCGATCGCCCAGGGATAGCCGTAGGCCCATTCGAGTTCGGGCATATGCTTGAAGTTCATGCCGTAGAGGCTGGCAACCAGGGTGGGCGGCAGGAACACGACGGCCGCCACCGAGAACAGTTTGATGATCCGATTCTGCTCGATGTTGATCATGCCGAGCGTGGCGTTGAGCAGAAAATTGATCTTGTTCGTCTCGAAGCCGGCATGCTCGGCGAGCGAGGTGATGTCGCGGTCGATCGTCTTCAGCCGCGCCTTGAGATCCTTGGTCTCCTTCTTGGGTCCGCCATCGACGATCGTCCCGAAGAAACGGCTCACGCGTGAGATCGAAAGCAGGCTTTCGCGCGCCGTCGACGCAAGATCGTCGTTGCGGGCGAGCGTCTTCAGAACGGCCTGCAAATCGCGCTCGCCGCCGGCGCGGCTCGGTTGCGTATCGAAGATCGTCCGGCTCGTATGGTCGAGGTCGAGGCTCACACGCTCGAGGATGTCGGCGAACCGGTCGACGAAGGCCTCGAGCAGACCGATCAGCGCGTCCTCGGCGCCGCCGCAGGTGCCGGGCTGACGCGCGATGCGCGCCGCGAAGCTGGTCACCGGCCGCGGATCGACATAGCGCAGCGTCACGAGCGTGCGGCGGGCGAGGACGAAGGTGATCGGATCCGCGCTCGGATTTGGATCATCGGCGCGATTGAGGATCGTCGCCGTCATGTAGCTGGCGCCGCCCTCCACGTAGAGGCGGGAGGACGGCTCGATTTCGCGCATCTCCTCGCGCGTGGGCAACGCGATCGCGAGATCGGTTTCGATCCGCGCGCGCTCATCCGCCGTCGGCTCGTAGAGGTCGAGCCACATCGCCGTCGGCGGAAGCGGCTGACCGCTGAACACTTCGAGCCGTTCGACGTGAGCGTCGCGCGGAATGAATGCGTAGATCATGGCGGCGCAGACTCTCCTGACGAGGGGTCTACACCACGTCGGCCCGCCGCCGCCACCGTCGGGCGCGTCGCAAGACCTCAGCCCCAGCTGCGGACGGGACCGACATCGATATGCAGGAAGTCGCGGCGCGGATACGTGCCGACCCCGCCGCTGCGGAGCATGGTCGCGGCCTGTCTGAGCTTGCTGAGCCGGAAGCCCTGGACCCGGATGTCCACGGCTTTGCCTTGCATGTGGAAGCTGTTCTTGGCGACCCGGCGGTCGGTGGCGCGGGCTGCGCTGTTGCTGTGTGGCGAGCGATAGCCGGAGACGATCTGGAGCGGTTCGCGCGTGCCCAGGGTCTGGCGCATCCGGGCCATGAGTTCGACCAGGGCCGGATCGATCTGGTGGAGGCTGTTGTCGTTGTGATCGCGCAGGATCCGTTTGATTCGAACCATCGCGTCCGGAATGTAGCGCCCCTCGGCGAAATACACGCCGTTGAAGCTCTCGCCGGCATAGGGATGGTTGATGAACAGGCGGCGGTCGGGAAATGCAATCGGCGCGGCGCTCGCGGTCTTGTTGATCAGGAGCAGGCTGCACGCGCCCGCGGCGAAACTGAAGAACGAACGTCGGTTAAGGTTACCGCGTGGCGGAGTGCCAGTGCTTTGGATCTCGGTGCTCTGAGTCTCGATGCTCTTGGTCTCGGTGTTGAGGCGACGTTGCGGCGGTGATCCCGTCATGGCGGCGTCTCCCTGTTACAGGTTGCAACAATCCGTGAGTCAGGTGGTTTACTGCCAAAGAGTCGGCACCCGCCGCAACCTCAAAATCCGGGATGGTCTCGCCGGGGTTGTGGAAAACTCTGAGAAATTGCCCGCCAAACCCCGCGAAATTCAAACTAGGTGTCTGATAGTTAAGGATGTTTTAGCAGCCTGGCTGATCGCTTGACAGCTGTGGGCTGACCGTCTCTCTATATGTTGTTGTTTGCGAGTAGCGAGCCACAATCGATAGCATCAGAGGTGGGGCCATGGACTGGACTCAAGAGCGAATCACGGAACTCACACGGTTCTGGAACGACGGACTTTCGACTGCAGAAATCGGCAAATTGCTGGGGATCACCAAGAACGCGGTGGTCGGCAAGGCCCATCGCCTGCGCTTGGCGTCCCGGCCTTCGCCGATCCGGCGCATGGCGGCACGGCCACTGACTCCGCGCGTGCCACGTGAACCGCGGGTCAGCGCGATGCCGGCCCTGCCGCAGACCGCCGCCATGGGGTCATCGCGGAGCATGATGCCCGCGCCTCAGCCGGCGCCGGTCAAAGCGCGCATCGAGACCCCTGTCCTGCAATTGTCCAATCAGCGCTGCATGTGGCCGGTCGGGCACCCGGGAGAAGCCGAGTTCCACTTCTGTGGCGAGCGCTCGTTGGTTGGAAAGCCCTATTGCGTGACGCATTGCGCCGTGGCGTATGTAAAAACGAAACCGAGGACTGGCGAGGCTGCCTGAGACGGTTGGGGTGGGCACCGTTCGATCGGTGCCCGCCTAACTCGAAGCGGAGGGCAGCATCAGCATGGCTGAGCTCGACGGAATCCTCGTTGGCAAGGGTGAGCGTTCGCACCGGCTGCTGCTGCCGCTCACCAACCGCCATGGGCTGATCGCCGGTGCCACCGGCACGGGCAAGACCGTGACGCTGCGCGTCATCGCGGAAAACCTGTCGGCAAACGGCGTGCCGGTGTTCATGGCCGACGTGAAGGGCGATCTGGGCGGACTGGCCAAGGCCGGGGCGGAGAATCCGAAATTCATCGAACGCGCTAGCAAGCTCGGCGCCGAGGATTTCGCCTTTGGCGCGATGCCCGTCGTGTTCTGGGACCTGCTCGGCGAGCAAGGGCATCCCATTCGCGCGGCGATCTCCGAGATGGGTCCGGTGTTGCTGTCGCGCCTGCTCGATCTCAACGACACGCAAGCCGGCGTGCTGCAGGTCGCGTTCAAATTCGCCGACGACAACGGACTTCTCCTCGACGACATCAAGGATCTGCGCGCCTTGCTGGCCGATGTGTCCGAACGCGCCGCCGAGATCCGGCAGACCTACGGCAATGTCAGCCCGGCGACGATCGGGACCATCCAGCGTGGATTGCTCGCGCTCGAGGCGCAGGGCGGCGACCAATTCGTCGGCTTGCCGTCTTTCGACGTCAACGATCTGTTGAAGACCGACGGTCGTGGGCAAGGCCTGATCCACGTGCTGGCGGCCGACAAGCTGATGATGCGGCCAAAGCTCTACGCCACATTCCTGCTGTGGCTGCTGTCCGAGCTGTTCGAAAATCTTCCCGAAGTGGGCGATGTCGAGAAGCCCAAACTGGTGTTCTTTTTCGACGAAGCGCATCTGCTGTTCACCGATGCGCCACCGGCGCTCGTGGAGAAGATCGAGCAGGTCGTCCGATTGATCCGGTCCAAGGGCGTGGGCGTCTATTTCGTCACGCAAAATCCGCTCGACGTCCCCGAGACCGTGCTCGGCCAGCTCGGCAATCGCGTGCAGCACGCGCTGCGCGCCTTCACGCCGAAAGATCAGAAGGCGGTGAAGACCGCGGCGCAGACTTTCCGGGCGAATCCGACCCTCGACACGGCCAAGGTGATCACCGAACTCGCCGTTGGCGAGGCGCTGGTTTCGTTCCTGGATGAGAAGGGCACGCCGGAGATCGTCGATCGCGCGCTGGTGTGTCCGCCGCGGTCGTTCCTTGGCGCGATTACCGCCGACGAGCGCAAGGCCATCGTGCAGCGGAGCCTGTATCTCGGGCGATACGACCAGCGTGACGAGCGCGACTCCGCGAGCGAGCAGATCCTGGCCGCCAGACAGCCGCCGCCAAGCAGCGGTGGGTTGCTCGGCGCCCTGGGCGGGTTGTTCGGCGGCGGGGCAGCGCAACCGGCGCCACGTGGCCGGGGCCAGCCTCGCCAAGCCGAGAGTATCGGCGCGACGATCGCGAAATCGGTGGCGCGCAACGTCGCCGGTCAACTCGGGCGCGATCTCGGCGGCGCCGTGCTGGGCAAATACGGGCGATCGGCCGGTGGCGCCATCATCCGTGGCGTGCTGGGTTCCCTTCTCAAGGGGCGATGATCGCGCCGCCTTCAGGCGCCGTCACGTCGCTGCCGGCGATCCAGACCGCGATCAACGACAAACGCTTCGGCGAGGCGTTGCAGCTCGCGGAGGCCGCCCTCGCCGTCACGCCCGAAAGCCCCGAGCTGTGGAATGCGCTCGGTGTCGTCCTGCGCGCCTCGGGTAAGCCCGAAGAGGCGGTCGGCTGCTACCGGCGCGCCCTCGACCTGCGGCTCGGCGACCTCGCCGCGATGAGCAACCTCGCCAACGCGCTCAAGGATCTGCAGCGCTACCGCGAGGCCGTCGATCTGCACCAGCGCGTCGTATCCGCCCAGCCGACGGCCGCAGCATGGACCAATCTCGGCGTCGCCTTGCACGATGGCGGACAGCTGACCGATGCGCTGGCCGCCTTCAACCAGGCCGTGCGTCTCGATCCCGAGAATGCCAGCGCGCATTTCGATCGCGCGCAGGTTCTGTTGCGGCTCGGTCGCTACGACACGGGGTGGCGCGCGTTCGACTGGCGCTGGCGGCTCGCCGACCGGGTGCCGATGCCGAACTACACCACGCCGGTCTGGGACGGGAGTGAGCTTCCCGGCACGCTCCTGGTCTGGCCGGAGCAGGGCTTCGGTGATTCGATTCTCTCCACGCGCTTTCTGCCCAAAGTGCGCCGGCGCGTGCAGCGCATCGCGTTGGGCTGCAAGCCGGAGTTGATCCGCCTGTTCGAAGGCATGCCGGGCGTCGACGAGATCGTCCCGGTCGGCAAGGCGGCGCCACCGCATCTCGCGCATGCGCCCGTCATGGCGCTCGGCGGACATGTGATGACATCGCTGGCCGATCTTCCGCCGCCAATCCGGCTCAATGTGCCGGCGGCGGCCAAGGCGAAGCTGGCACCCGTCATGGCGCGCGCGGGTGCGCGCTTCAAGCTCGGCATCGTCTGGTCCGGCAGCCTCACATTCAAAGGCAATGCGCTGCGCGCCACCGAATTCGAGCGCTTCCTTGCCTTCGCCGAGATCGAGAACGTCCAGCTCTTCAGCCTCCAGAAGGGGCCGCGCGCGGAGGATCTGTCGCGATCCGGCGCGCGCAACTACATCATCGATCTCGCGCCGTTCCTCGAGGATTTCGCGGATACGGCGGCGGCGATCGAGCAGCTCGATCTCGTGATCATGACGGATTCGTCGGTCGCCCATCTCGCCGGGTCGCTCGGCCGGCCGGTGTGGAACCTGCTGCCGTTCATGGCCTATTGGCTCTATCTTGAAGGTCGCAGCGATTCACCATGGTACCCCTCGATGCGGCTGTTCAGACAGAAGACACCAGGTGATTGGGACGGCGTGTTCCTCGAGGCGAGATCCGCCTTGAGCGAGCTCGCCCGGCGCCATGCGCGTCGCTAGTTTTCTCCTGGTGTGGCTGCTGAGCGTCGGCAATCTGCAGGCGGCGGAGGTGCAGCGCGTCGGGCTGCGCACGGCGACCAGCATGTGCATCGGCGATGCGTCGAGTCCGCGCTGCGCCTTCGATACCTTGATGGCGTGCATCGCCCGCGCCGCGCGCGCGCTGTGCCAGCGGGTCGGCGCCGAGCTGCCGGACCCGATGCCGGAGCCGCGCAATGTCGACTATGTGGTCGAACGCGAGAGCGTCATTCGCGCCGATGAAATCACGGACGATCTGCGCGACGTCGCCTGGTTCCGGCCCGGTTATACGCTGATGGAAGTCCAGGTGCGTTCCTGCGCGATCGACGCCGGCGATTGCGACAACGAGGCCTGGGAGGATCTGCAGGTCTATCTGCGGCAGCAGGGCACGCTCTGGCGCATCGTGCATTGGCGCGCGCCCGGCGACCCCGACGCCGAACCGCTGGTGCCCGAGGCGTTTCGCCCGCGCGCCGAGTGACGACCGCACAGCTGGACCCGCTCCATGCGGCTTGCTTAGTCTGGGGTGTCGTCAAGGAGCCGCGCCCCACGTGACCATCGTCGTCAGAGACCTCGCCCCGCCACTCGCCGAACGCGCCGTGAAAACCGAGCGCGAGCTGCGCATCGAGCTGGCCGCCGCCTATCGCCTGATCGCGTTGTTCGGGATGGACGATACGATCTATACGCATCTGACCGCGCGGCTCCCGGGCGAGGACCATCATTTCCTGATCAATCCCTTCGGCATGGGCTTCGACGAGGTCACGGCGTCATCCCTCGTCAAGATCGATACCGAGGGCCGCAAGCTCGCCGAGTCGCCCTGGCCGGTGAACCCGCCGGGTTTCGTCATTCACTCCGCCGTGCACATGGCGCGCAAGGATGTGTGCAGCGTCATGCACACCCATACGCCGGCGGGGATGGCGGTGGCGGCGACGCAGCGCGGCTTGCTGCCGATCAGCCAGTTCGCGCTCGAGTTCCATGATCGCCTCGGCTACCACGACTACGAAGGCATCGCGACGGATCTGGCCGAACGCGCGCGTCTGGTGAACGATCTCGGCAGACACAACGCGATGATCCTGCGCAATCACGGCCTGCTCACGGTCGGACGCAGCGTCGCGGAAGCGTTCTATCTGATGTATTACCTGGAGCAATCCTGTCGCGTGCAGGTGGCCGCGCAATCGACCGGTGACGCGCTGCGGCTCGTCGGCGCCAACCTGGCCGAACACACTGCGCAGCAATGCGAGATGGGGGCCGGCAAGGGCGAGCGCCTGTGGCAAGCCATGATCCGCAAGCTCGATCGGATCGATGTCAGCTACAAGGACTGAGACATTGCTCGGCGACCGCGCGCATACCCTGCATGTCCGCAACCTCGCCAAGCGTTACGGCTCGGTCGTCGCCGTCGACGACGTGTCCTTCACGGTCGAGCGCGGTCGCTTCGTCACGTTGCTGGGGCCCTCGGGTTCGGGAAAGACGACTGTGCTGATGGCGATCGCGGGTTTCGTCGAGCCGAGCGCAGGCGACATTCTTGTCGATGACCGCGTCATCACGCCGCTGCCCCCGGAGAAGCGCAATTTCGGGATGGTGTTCCAGGGCTACGCGCTGTTTCCGCATCTCAGCGTCGGGGAGAATGTCGCGTTCCCGCTCAAGGTGCGCCGCGTCGCGGCTGCCGAGGCGGGAACGCGCGTCAAGCGCGCGCTCGATCTCGTCCAGCTCGGTCCGCTCGCGGATCGTCTGCCGCGTCAGCTCTCGGGTGGGCAGCAGCAGCGCGTCGCGCTGGCGCGCGCGCTGGTGTTCGAACCCGATCTGCTGCTCCTCGACGAGCCGCTTTCGGCGCTCGACAAGAAGCTGCGCGCCGAACTGCAATGGGAGCTCAAGGCGCTGCACAGCCGCGTCGGATTGACCTTCGTCTACGTGACGCATGACCAGGAGGAGGCGCTGTCGATGTCGGACGAAGTCTCCATCATGCGTGACGGCAAGCTCGTCCAGTCCGGCGCGCCCGGCGATCTGTACAACCGGCCCCGTTCGCGCTTCGTCGCCGATTTCCTGGGCAAGAGCAATTTCATCGATGGCATCGTCGAGAAGGCCGATGCCGGCGGATTCGTCTGTCTCAGCGGCGGTCATCGCTTCGGCCAGCTCAGCGCGGGCGCGCTGCCTGGCGAGCGCGTGCTGATCGCCATCCGACCGGAGAAGATCCACCTCTCCGACGAAGCGCCCGCGCATCTCGCGAATCGCATCGAAGGCCGCATCGCGACCTGGAGCTATTTCGGCGCCGAGTTGCAGTTTCGCGTCCAGGTCGACGGCATCGGCGAGATCACGGCATCGCATCCAGCCTGGAAATCCCGCATCCCGCTGACCGCCGGCGCGCCGATCTGGCTGGGCTGGGACGTCGACGATTCGATCCGCGTCGTCGAAGATTGAAGTCGACGCCGCTCATCTCGGTCGTGATCGCGACGCGCGATCGTCGCGACAGCCTCGCGCGCTGCCTGGATGCGCTGGCGAGAAACGGCGCGCAGTTCGGCGCCGCCTGGCAGACGATCGTCGTCGACAACGGGTCGAGCGACGGCACCGCCGCGCTTCTCGCCCAGCGCCAGACGCGGCGCGATCTCGCGCTCGATGTGGTCGCGGAAACGCAGCCCGGCCTCGCCGTTGCGCGCAACGCCGGTCTCGCGAGAGCCGTGGGCGAGATCATCGCCTTCACCGACGACGACTGCCTCGTCGAGCAGGACTGGCTGGCCGCCATGGCGAGCGCGTATCGCGACACTGCGGCGGCGGATGCGATCGGTGGCTGGGTCGGTCTCCATGATCCGGCCGACCTGCCGACGTCCATCCGGATTTCGGTCGAGCCGGTGTGGATCACGGATTCCCTGCATGCCCTAGCGCAGCTGATCGGTTGTAATTTCTCGGCGCGCGCCGCCGCCTTCAGGCGCGTCGGGTTGTTCGATCCGCGGCTCGGCGCCGGATCGCCGGCGCGATCGGCGGAGGATCTCGACCTCATCCACCGCATGCTGCGGCTCGGGCTACGGCTGCGCTACGATCCGTCGATACGGGTGCGGCACGCGCATGGCCGGCGAGATCCGCTCGCCCTGCGGCGATTGCAAGAGGGCTACGTGATGGGACGCGGCGCGTTCTACGCCAAGCACATTCTCGCCGGCGATCGCGGCGTCCTGTCGCAAGCGGCGCGTGAGATCCCGCGGCTCGCCTGTGGTACGCAGCGACGCTTGTTGAAACCGCTCATGCGCGGCGCCTGGCTGCGCATGACAGGTCGCTGAGGACGTCGCAGCGCTTTCGCGCGCCATTAACGAAACGTCACTAGATTGATTCAGACCTTCGCATCGAGCGGGAGCGGTTGAGTATGGAACGCAGACGCCAGGTCGTCTTTCTGTCGATCTGCTCCGGTGACAAGGATCTGATCGCGCAATGGGTTGCCAGCGGCGATCTGCCGGCCCTGGGCCGCCTCATGCGTGAAGGCGTGGTCGGCACGCAGACCGGTCTGCCGGGCATCTTCGTCGGCGCGCATTGGCCGTCCTTCATCACCGGCTGTCATCCCGGCAAGAACCGCGTCCATAGCTGGCAGCAGCTGAGACCGGGCAGCTACGAGCAGTATCGGTGCCACGCCGGCGACCACATGCAGCGCCCGCCGTTCTGGCGCGATCTCTCGGAAGCCGGCCGGCGGCTCTGCATTCTCGATATTCCACATAGCCGCATCCTGTCCGGCATCAACGGTCTGCAGACGGTCGAATGGGGCGCGCATGACGCGGCCTATGGCTTCCAGGCCTCGAATGCGGTTCTGGCGGAGGAGATCCAGACCCGGTTCGGACTGCATCCCGTCTCCGGTGAGAGCGACGCGATGATCGATCTCGCGAAGCCGCTCGCGTTTCGCGACATGCTCCTTCGCGGCGTGGAGATGAAGGCCGCGCTGACGCGCCATTTCTACGCGAGGGAGGATTGGGATTTCTTCGCCCAGGTCTTCACCGAAGCGCATTGCGGCGGCCATCTCCTATGGAATCTCCATGATCGCGAGTTTCGCTGGGACATGGGGCCGCCGCCCGCCGATACGGATGACGCGCTCAAGGAAGTTTATGTCGCGATCGACCGCGCGCTCGGCCAGATCCTGGACGACCTGCGCGATGACGCGACCGTGATCTTCACCGCCAATCACGGCATGGGTCCGAAATACGTCGCGCATCACCTGCTCGATCGCATTCTCGTCGAGCTCGGCTACGCCGGGCGCAAGATCCATTCGGCCAAGCCACGAGATTGGCGCGATGTCGTGGACGGTCCGATGACCTGGGGCTGGCAGCGCCTGCCCGCCGCGCTGCGCGAACAGCTCACCCCGCTGCGTGATCTCAAGCGCGAGATCGTCAATCCGTCGGCCTCGCCGCCGGAAATCATCGAACCCGCTTCAGGTCAGGTCTTCACGATCGTCAACAACAACGCGCATGGCGCGATTCGCGTCAATCTCATCGGCCGCGAACCGCAGGGCAGCGTCGCGCCCGGCGCCGAGTACGAGGAGCTTCTCGATTCGCTGACCATGGATCTCCGCGGCGTCATCAATCTGGAGACCGGCCGGCCGATCATTGCCGAGATCTATCGCTGCGACGCGCTCTATCCCGGGCCGGAGCGCGATCATCTGCCGGATCTCTTCGTGCAATGGGCCACCGACGCACCCGTCAATGCGGTGGGATCGAACCGGCTGCCGCGACTGGAAGGGCGCTATCGCTATGTGCGCAGCGGCGAGCATCGCCCCGACGGGATGTTCATCGTGAAGGGCCCGGGGATCGCGCCTGGACGCCTCGCGCACCAAGTCCAATGCATGGATTTCGCGCCCACGATCGCGCGCATGCTCGGGGTCGCGCCGGCGGACGACATCGATGGCAGACCGATCCCCGGGCTCTACGGCTGAGATGGTGACTTCGCCGCCGCCCGTTCTGGATCTCGCACGGCGCGTGACGATCGGCGCCGGGTGGATGCTGGCGTTGCGCTGGTGCGATCGGCTGATCGCGCTGTTCGGGATCGTGGTTCTCGCGCGCTTGCTCGAGCCGTCCGATTTCGGCGTCGTCGGGTACGCGGTGCTGGTGATCGGACTCGTCGAGCTGCTCACTCATCTATCGACCGATGCCGCAATCATCCGCGATCAATCACCCGGTCGCGAAGCCTATGACGGGGCTTGGACCATCAATATCGTGCGCGGATTGGTCGTCGGCCTCCTGATCGGCGCGCTTGCCAGTCCCGCCGCGGCCTATCTGCGTGAGCCGAGGCTCGAAGCGATCATGCTCTGGCTCGCGCTCACGCCGATGCTCCACGGCGCCGAGAATGTCGGCACCGTCGATTTTCGCAAGCATCTCGATTTCAGCCGTCAATTCGTCTTCCGGCTGATCACGCGGCTCGCGGCGACTGTGACGACGGTCGTACTGGCCCTGGTGTGGCACGATCACTGGGCCCTGGTCGTCGGCACGCTCGTGCATCGCGCCGCGTCGCTGGCCGCGAGCTACGCCCTGCATCCATTTCGGCCGCGGCTGAGCATTGCGGGCACGCGCGGGATCTTGCGTTTCTCGGGCTGGCTTGCGCTGCAGGACGTCATCCACGGCGTCGGCGACAAACTGCCCAGCCTGCTGATCGCCCGATACGCCGATGTCAGCGCGCTCGCCTTCCTCACGACGGCGCGGGAGATCGCCGACATGGCGATCACCGAGCTGCGCGCGCCGATACGCGCCGCGCTCTACCCGGGCTTCGCGAAGATCGCCCATGAGGGCGCGAGGCTCCGCGCTGCGCTCCTCGAGGCGACGGGTATCCTGTCGCTGGTCTCGTTGCCGGTACCGCTCGGCATCGCGCTCATTGCGCCGGATGCCGTGCCGCTCGTGTTGGGTGCGAAATGGCTGCCGATCGTGCCGGTGCTGCAGATACTCGGCATCGCCGGGGCGCTCAGCGCATTGAGCACCAATAGTCATCTCGTGCTGCTCGCGCTGAACAAGGCGCATCTGGTCGCGGTGGTCGCCGTCTTGCGCTTCGTCGTGCTCGCGCCGACCGCTTTCCTCCTGATCCCCGCGCATGGGCCGCTGGGCGCCGCCTATGCATTGCTCGCCGCCAGCGCAGCGGTACTGGCGGCGGATTATGCTCTCTCGGCGTGGCGTCTCGCGATTGCGCCGCGTCTCTTCGTCGCGGTCATCTGGCGGCCCCTGGTGGCGGCAATCGCGATGGCGCTCGTCGTTCATGGCCTGCGCGACTGGATCGGTGCAGCCGCGACCGCCACGGCGCAGGTCACGAGCATCGCCGTGTGTGCTCTGGTCGGCAGCGTGACCTACGTGGGGAGCGTCCTCGTGCTGTGGCGAGCCGCGGGCCTGCCCGAGGGCGCCGAACGGCGCGCGATCGGGGTGCTCGGATCGTCCGTGCGCGGGATGACCCGCCCAGGGGGACGGCGCGCGCGGGACGATCCACGCGGTCGGGGACAAAACCAGGAACGAGTATTGGCAGACGCGCC
>JANNTF010000420.1:0-3625 GCA_031403455.1 Alphaproteobacteria bacterium
TGGCAGTCGAACGACCCCGCCTCGTTCATCCAGCCCAACGCGTTTGCGAACGACAAGGGGATTGGCCAGCTGCAGAATGCCGAGCAGAACAGCCTCTCGGGCACGAGCTACGCGAACGTCGCCAGCTGGCGCATCGCGAAGGCGGTTACGGTGGAAGTGCCCGACCTCGGCGCGATCACCGGCGACGTGGCGTGGGGCGGCAATCGCTTCTTCCTGATCGCGGACCACGGCCAGGATCTCGCGCTGGCCAATGTGGACCGGCTGACGGATTTCTGCTGGCGGGTCCCGGGCTCGCCTTCCTGTTGACCGGCACGATGCTGATCGGACTCGATTTGTGGCCGCCCTCCGTTCTCGCCGGGCTCGGCGCGATCGGCGCGCTGCTGCTCGCGCTCTACGTTTTGCACGCCCTGCGAACGCCGGCGCCGGCGATCGATCTGCGGCTGTTGAAGATCCCCACCTTCCGGGCCGGCATTCTCGGCGGTCTGTTCTTTCGCATCGGCGTGGGCGCCAGCCCGTTCCTGCTGCCGTTGCTGCTCCAGGCCGGTTTTGGTCAGAGCGCCTTCGAGGCGGGTTCCATCACCCTCGCCACCGGGATCGGCGCACTGGCGATGAAGACCCTCGCGCCGCGGATCCTCGCCCGCTTCGGATTCCGGCGCAGCCTGATCGTCAACGCGCTGCTCTCCTCGGCCTTCGTCGCCGCACCGGCGCTCTTCGATGCCAATGTCGCGGGGCCGGTGATGATCGTGGTCCTGCTGATCGGCGGGTTTTCACGCTCCCTGCAATTCACCAGCATCAGCGCGATCCTCTACGCCGATGTGGAACGCGACGCGCTGAGCCGCGCCACGACCTTCGCCGCGGTCATGCAGGAATTGTCCGGCGCGCTGGGCGTGACGATCGCGGCGATCACGCTCGACGCAACCCATCGCCTCCTCGGCGGCGCGGAACTCGAGGCGTCGCATTTCCCCTTCGCCTTCGCCGCGATCGGCACGGTCGCCGCGTTCTCGACCCTCGCCTTCCTGCGCCTGCCCGGCGACGCCGGCGCCGCGCTGATCAGCCCCGCCGCCAAGCGCAAAACGCCGCCTTGATCAGGTCGAGGACTTGCGCAACCCCATCAGCTTCTCGACCGCATCGAGCTGGATGATCGCGGAATCGATCATGTCGGAGATCGGCACGGATTCATTCGCCGCATGGCCGGCCACGCCCGACCCAGGACCGAGATTGATGATCTCGATGCCGTCATCGGCGAAGTAACGCCCGTCGGAGACGCCGGTCGCGTTCAGGAATTTGGCCGGCTTGCCCAGGCGCGCCTTGATCGACTCCGCCAGCGCCGCGATCGCCATGCCCTTGGCAGAGCCCTTGAAGCCGTTGGTGCCGGTGAGGAACTCGGCGGTCCATGAGCCCTTGGGCTCGCCGGCGCGCTTGAGCGTGGCCTCGATTTCCTTGAACGCCGTCGTCACGCGCTCGCTCGGCAGCAGACGGCGGTCGATCTCCACCACGCACGACGCCGGCACGACATTGGTGTTATGGCCGCCGCGGATCATCCCGACATTCATTGTCGAGCGCATCGCGCCATCCACTCGGCGCGCGAGCTTCGGCGCGAGATCACGTTCGATCGCCGCCAGCAGGCGCATCATGCGCGCGATCGCATTGTCGCCGGCGCCGGGATTGCCGGCATGCGCGGCCTTGCCCTTGGTCGTGATCCGCGCCCAGCACACGCCGCGCTCGGCGACGATCAGCTGGTTCTCGGTCTGCGCGCCGAGGATCAGCGCGTCGGGTTTCACATGGCCGGCATCGCGCAGGAACGACATGCCGTCCGGTGCGAGATTCTCCTCGTCGGCGACGAAGGTGAAGCACACCTCGCCCTTGGCCGGGCCGCCGCGCCGCGCGATCTCCTCGGCGAGCCAGATCTGCACGGCCATCGAGCCTTTGCAATTGCCGGCGCCCAACCCGAAGACATGGCCGGCTTTGACCACCGCCTTGAACGGGTCGGTCTTCCAGTTCTCGCGATCGCCGACGCCGACGGTGTCGACATGCGCGTTGAACACGATGCGTGGGCGGGCGCTACCGAGCTTGGCCACGACGTTGTCGACACCCTTCTTGCGCGCGAGAGTCTGCGTGCGATAGCCCGCTTTCTTGAGGCGCGCGGCCGCGTATCTGCAGATCGCGACGCTCTCGCCCGGCGGATAGGGTGACGGCAGCGCGACCAGATCGGTCAGGATCGCGACCAGCGACGCGCCCAGCTTCTTCTCGTTCATGTCGTGACCTCAGCGATTGGCGAGAGAGACAAGCGCGTCGGCGAGCACGCGCGCGCCATTGGCGAGATCCCTCGCCGTCGCAGCCTCGGTCTCGTTGTGGCTGATGCCTTTCCAGCACGGCACGAAGATCATGCCGGCCGGCGCCACCTTGGCGATGTGCATCGCGTCGTGGCCGGCGCCGGAGATCATGTCCATGTGTTTGAGGCCCAGAGCCTGCGCGCTGTCGCGCACGAGGCCGACCGTCTCGGCACCGAACGGCACCGGCGCGACCGTGGTGTATTCGTCGACTTTCACGGTGCAGCCGCGCTTGGCGGCTTCGGCCTCGCAGACCGCCGTCACGCCGTCACCCAGGCGCTTGAGCACCGCCGGATCGGGATGGCGCAGATCGATCAGGAAATGCACCTTGCTCGGCACCGTGGAGGGCGAGCCGGGATAGATCTCGAACCGGCCGACCGTGTAGCGCACCGTATCGGTCGGGTCGTCCATCAGCCGCTCCAGCGCCAGCACCATCGACGACGCCGATTTGAGCGCGTCCTTGCGCAGCTTGAGCGGTGTCGTGCCCGAATGCGCCTCCTCGCCGAGCACGTCCACGTAGAAGCGGCGCATGCCCTGGATGAGCGTGACGATGCCGATCTCGTTGTGCGTGTTCTCGAGGATCGGCCCCTGCTCGATATGCGCCTCGATGTAGGAGTCGATCGGGAAGCCGAGCTTCGGCTCGACGCGCATCGGCGCGCGCGCGAGCACGTCGGCGAAAGCATCGCGCACGCTCGTGCCCTTGGGATCGGTGCCCGCCAGCAGCCCCGCGAGCGGGTAGAGCCCGATGAAGGCGCCCGAGCCCATGCAGCCCGGCTGGAAGCGATTGCCCTCCTCGTTCGTCCAGGCCACGGTCATGATCGGACGCTTCGTCTCGATGCCCGCATCGTCGAGCGCCTCGAGCACTTCGAAAGCCGCGAGCACACCGTACGTGCCGTCGAACTTGCCGCCAGTCGGCTGGCTGTCGAGATGCGAGCCCGAGAGCACGGGCTTGGCGCTCGCATCGGTGCCCGGCCGCTTGACGTAGAGATTGCCGATCGGATCGGTGAAGAAATCGTAGCCGCGCGCCGTGGCCCATTCGCCGAGCAGCTTGCGCGCCTGCGCATCCTCCGCGCTCAAGGCTTGGCGATTGACGCCGCCCTTCGCGGTCGCGCCGAGCTTGGCCATCGCCATGTGCCGCTGCCACAGCCGCTCCTCGCTTATGTGGTCGGAAGCCTTGATATTGCTACCGCGCGCCGTCGCTGCCATCGCCATTCGCTCCTCGATCGGGGATGGTAATTAGGCCGAGAAGAGCGGGCGCATCAAGGGCGCGGTGCGAGGCCTCCGGCTTTGCAGAT
>JANNTF010000421.1:0-12701 GCA_031403455.1 Alphaproteobacteria bacterium
CGGGCTGCGGTGATCTCGCCCGACACGACTTTGCCATCGCTGCCTTGCGCTTCTCGTTGATGTCGACGACCGTCTCGATGATGCGCAGCGGCGCGCCGTGATCCTGCGCCGTCTTGACCAGCGCGAGAGTGTCCTTGGGAAAACACGAGCCGCCATAGCCCGGACCGGGATGGAGGAACTTGCGGCCGATGCGACCATCGAGGCCGATGCCCCTGGCGACATCGTGAACATCGGCGCCGACTTTCTCGCAGAGATCCGCGATCTCGTTGATGAAGGTGATCTTGGCGGCGAGGAAGGTATTGGCCGCGTACTTGATCAGCTCGCTCGTTTCGAGCGACGTGAACACGATCGGCGTCTCGATCAAATAGAGCGGCCGGTAGAGTTCACGCATCGTGGCGCGGGCGCGATCCGATTCCGCGCCGATGACGACGCGGTCGGGGCGCATGAAGTCGGTGATCGCGGCGCCCTCACGCAGGAACTCGGGATTCGAGACGACATCGAAATCGGCGGTTGGCGCCACGGCGCGGATGCGCCGCGCGACTTCGCGACCGGTGCCGACGGGCACGGTCGATTTGGTCACGACCACCGCATAGCCGCTCAGAGTCCTGCCGATCTCCTCGGCAGCCGCGTAGACGTAGGACAGGTCCGCATGTCCATCGCCGCGGCGTGACGGCGTGCCTACGGCGATGAAGACCGCATCGCTGCCCGGCACGGCCGCTTTCAGATCGGTGGTGAATTTGAGACGTCCGGCGGCCGTGTTCTTGGCCACGAGTTGCTCGAGCCCCGGCTCGAAGATTGGAATCTCGCCCTTCTTCAGGCGCTCGATCTTCAAATCGTCCTTGTCCACGCAGGTGACGTCGACGCCGAACTCCGAGAAGCAGGCACCCGTGACCAATCCGACATAGCCGGTGCCAACCATGGTTACGCGCATCTTGGTGTCCTTTCGCTCGGCAACCGGACCGCGGCAGGAAGCGGGAGCATCAAACGTAAAGCTTCAGAGCGGCGCGTGCCGCGGCACCGATATCGGCGCGCGCCAGGGCAAAGGCGATGTTCGCCTCGAAGAAGCCGACCTTGTCGCCGCAATCGAAACGCTTGCCCTCGAAGCGCAGCCCATGGAACGGAGCCGAGCCGAGCATGGCGGCAAGCGCGTCGGTCAATTGAATTTCTCCCCCGGCCCCCTTGGTGCCCTTGTCGAGGTGTCGGAATACGGTCGGTTCGAGGATGTAGCGCCCGATCACCGCACAGGTCGAAGGCGCCAGGTCAGGCGTTGGCTTCTCCACGAGGCCCTTCACCTGAACCAGCCTGCCGTCGTCGCGGCCCGGATCGACGATGCCGTAGCGCTTCGTCTGGTCGCGCGGCACGTCCATGACCGCGATCATGTTGCCGCGCACCTCCGGATAGGCATCGACCATCTGCTTGAGGCAGGGAGTCTGCGCCAGGATCAGGTCGTCGGCGAGGAGCACCGCGAAGGGCTCGTTACCGACGAGGTCGCGCGCGCACCACACCGCATGACCGAGCCCCATCGGCGCCATCTGGCGCGTGTAGGCAACCCGCCCCGGTTTGGGCAGCCAGCGGCGCAGCTCCTCGAGTTCGGCCGTCTTGCCGCGTTCTTCCAATGTCTTCTCGAGCTCGAAGGAGTGGTCGAAATGATCCTCGATGGCCGTCTTGCCGCGGCCCGTGACGAAGATGAACTCCTCGATCCCCGCGGCCTGCGCCTCCTCGACGGCATACTGGATCAGCGGCTTGTCGACGACCGGCAGCATTTCCTTCGGCATGGACTTGGTCGCGGGCAGAAAGCGTGTACCCAGACCGCCGACCGGAAAGATCGCCTTGCGGACACGAACGGACATGAGAGATCTCGAAGTTGAGGGGGAGATGAAAATCAGCGGACGAATTCCCGCCAAAACACGCAGCGATCAAAACGCGCGACGCGCCCAGACCGTTCCGTGTGACCGCGCCGCTTTTGCCACACCGGCGCACGCCGGAGCAAGCGATCCTCGGCACGAGGATATCAATCAAGCCTTTGTTACGATTTGTATTTACGGAGTGTTAAACCGCCCCGCGCTCATTCGATGAGACTGTCTTTGGCCTGGTTGATCTTGGCGGCGAGATAGGCCGACCCGCCTTGATCCGGATGATTGCGCTTCATCGATGCGCGCCAGGCCTGAAGGATCTCGTCCTCGGTCGCCGTCTCGGACACGCCCAGGATCCGGCGCGCCTCATCGCGAGTCATCGGTTCGCTGCGCGCACTCCCCGTATTTGGCTGCTGCGGCGCTTCGTCACGGGCAGCGCGCCAGCCGCCATGAACGGCATCGAGATAGCTCTCGAGCAGCCCCGCCGAGTCCGGGTCCGCCACCCGCAGCTCGGCAAGCAGGTCCACGAGCTGAGCCGCCGAGAGTTCGGCCAGCTGCCGACCTTTGAGACCGCCCTGAAGGATCACGCCATCCATCGTGCCGCTGTCATGATCGAGACGCATGCGCAGCCACGCCGTCTCGATGTCCGAGCTCTGGCCCGTCTTGGTCTGAGCCGTGCTGCGGTGGCGATTCCACCAGCGCTTCACCAGAGGCAGGAACGGGATCAAGAGATAGAGGGATTGTACCGCGCGGCCGCTCAGCACCAGCCAGATCGCAGCGATGCCGCCGCCGAGCATCGCGAGAAAGCGCAGCCCGAAAATCACCTGGCTCGACGGCGCGCTCGCATACCACCGCGCCGCGCTCACCAGGAGGAGCAACAGCGCGATACCGATGATCAGGTAGAACAGCGCCATCATTTTCCTCGCGGCTTCGCGAGCGGACCCATCAGACGCAGCACGTCGCCGCCGCGACGTGTCGCGAAATCCACCAGCGCGATCCGTCCACCAACGGCGAATGTCGCGACCGCGGCGAGCAGGTCGCGCAGCAAATCGGCGCTGCTCGCGTCGAACGGAAAATAGGCGCCCCCGGTGAGTCGCGCGATGCGCTCGAATGCGCCACGCGCCGCCGGATCATGGCCTTCCTGGAACATGAAGCACGTCACGCCGAGCAGGCCGAGCTCACCCGCCAACTGGGTCAGGCGATCGCCGTTCTCCTCCATCGCATCGCCGACGAACACCAGCGCGTTGACCTTCGCACGCCGGGTCTCGGCGATCGTGTGCGCAAGGACGCGCTCGAGCTGCGTCTCGCCCGCGGCGCAGCTCACCTGGGTCATGCGCGCCACCAATTCACGTGAACTCGCGACGAAGGCGCTGGCATCGAATTCCTCCAGCCCGCGATACCACACCAGCTGGACATGCAACGGGCCGAGGCCTTCGGTCGCCCGGAACATCTCGCCCTGCAACCTGCAGGCATGATCCCACATCGGCTGGCGCGATGCGGTCGCATCGAGGGCGAAGATCAGCCGACCGGTGCCGCCCGCCGGACGCACGCTCGGCATCGACTTCACCTTCGCGAGAAAGGCCGCCACATCTCGGGAGGACGATTGCGCCGGCAGCTTTGTCATGCGTCGAGAGGTAGGTCCGGTGTGGTCTCCTCGCCAGGGGTCGCCGCCGCTTCCGGCACCTCGGCCTGCATGCCGACGGCGCGCAGCAGATCACGGACTTCCTGGCGGGCGGCGACGTGGCTCATGCTCATCGCCACGCCCAGCCCCTTCTGCCCGAGATCCAGAAGCGTCAGGCCCTGGAGGAAGAGTTCGCGAAAGATGACGCGATCGCCGAAACCGGGCGCCAGGCGGAAGCCGATGCGTCGCGCCAGCTGCTCAAGCACCTGACCGACGGCGCGCTTGTTGCGCGCCTCGATGCTCGCGAGGCGATTGCGCATCACGATCCAATCGATCGAACTGCGATCACGCAAGGCGCGCTGCTTGCGCTGCTCCCACACCATCTCCGCGTAGAGCGAGGGCTTCAGCACCTTGAGCGTGTCGGCATCGACCTTCGCGATCAGATCGAGATCGACGAAGGAATCGTTCATCGGCGTGACGATCGTGTCGGCGCGGCTATGCGCGAGCCTGGACATGAACGTGTCGGCACCCGGCGTGTCGATGACGACGACCTCGTTCTCGGCCGCGAGCTCGGCCAACGCCGTCTCGAAGCGCGTGCGCTCGTCCGCATCGGCCACCTCGCCGCGCGCGGTCGAGAGATCGACACGGCGATGATCGGGCATCGGCAAATTCGCACCCTTCTTGGTGATCGTCGCGCGGCGATTGTCGAGATAGCGCGACAGCGTCGCCTGCCGCGAATCGACGTCCATCGATCCGACCCGACGCCCCGCATGCAGCAAGCCGACCACGAGATGCATCGCCGCCGTCGACTTGCCGGATCCGCCTTTCTCGTTGCCCAGCACGATGACCCTGGGCCGCTTCACCGGCGCATTGGGTAGATTGATGCTCATGATTTCCTCGGTCGAACTTCGTCCCATTCCGCGTCGGTCAATCGGTCCAGCCAGCTGAATTGACCGGCCCCCTTCAACCATTCGCCGCCATCGATGGTGACGCAATCGCCGGTGATGTAACCGGATTCGACCGCCAGCAGGAAGGCCGCAAGATTGGCGAGCTCGATGTGATTGCCGACCCGCCCCAGCACGTTGCGCGTCTCGAAGACCCGCGCGAGCTCGGGCTTCGGCACCAGCCGCTCCCAGGCGCCGGGTGTGGGAAAAGGTCCTGGCGCGATCGCGTTAAGCCGGATCCGCTTGGGTCCCCATTCGACCGCCAGGCTGCGCGTCATCGACAGCACCCCGGCCTTCGCCATCGCCGAGGGCAGCACGTAGCCGGACCCCGTCCAGGCATAGGTCGTGACGATCGACAACACGTTGCCGGGCCGTGCCGTCGCGATCCAACGCTTGCCGCATGCCAGTGTCGCGTAGGCGGCGCCGTGCAGGACGATGCCGAGCACCGCATCGACGGCGCGCGCGCTCAGCGTCTCGCTGCGCGCGATGAAGTTGCCGGCCGCATTGTTGACGAGCGCATCCAGCGGTCCGTCGCGCCAGGCGCTCTCGACCATCGCGTCCACGGCTGCCGCGTCGCGGATGTCGCAGACCTGGAAATGCGTGCGGCCCGGAAAGTCGCGATCGAACTCGGCCGCGGTCCCGGCGAGCACCGCTTCGCGTCGTCCGCAGATGACCAAGCGCGCGCCCAGCTCCAGGAAGCGCTGGCCCATGCTCCGGCCCAGCCCCGTGCCGCCGCCGGTGATCAGGATGCGTTGCCCCGCCAGGAGATCGGATCGAAACATCGGATTGGCGACTCCGTTGGTTTGCGTGCCTGCCGATCGGGTCTCTAGCATGGGGCCGGTCGTCACGGGAGGACTCGCCTGCTCACCCACGCCACCAGCTACGAGACCCTGCGAGCCGCGTTCAGCTGGCGCGTACCCGCCCGCTACAACATCGGCGTCGATGTCGTCGATCGTCAGCCCGCCGATGCGACCGCGCTGATCGTCGAGCGCGATGACGGCAGCATCGAGCGCTTCAGCTTCGGGACGATCATGCGGCAATCCAACCGCCTCGCCAACGCGCTCGCGCAGCACGGTGTCACGCGAGGCGAGCGCATCGCCGTGCTGCTTGGCCAGGGGCTGGAGACCGCTTTGGCGCATGTCGCCGCCTACAAGCTCGGCGCCATCGCCGTGCCGCTCTTCGTTCTGTTCGGCGAGGAGGCTCTCGCGTATCGGCTGACCGACAGCGGCGCGCGCGTGCTCATCACCGACGCGGCGAACTGGCCCAAGGTCGCCGCCATCCGCGATCGGCTGGGCGAGCTCGTTCACGTGCTGGTGGTCGATGGCGGCGGCATCGATGCGACTCAGGATTTCGCGACGATGGTCGCGCGCGCCAGCGATTCGTTCACGGCCGTCGATACCGCCGCCGACGATCCCGCGATCATCATCTACACCTCCGGCACCACCGGCCCGCCCAAGGGCGCGCTTCACGCACATCGCGTGCTGCTCGGCCATCTGCCTGGCGTCGAGATGCCGCAGCGCTTCTTCCCGCAACCCGGGGATCTGTTCTGGACGCCCGCCGATTGGGCCTGGATCGGCGGATTGTTCGACGTGCTGCTGCCTGCGTGGCATCACGGGGTTCCCGTCGTCGCGCGGCGCTTCGCCAAATTCGATCCGCATGCGGCGCTCGCGTTGATGGCGCGGCACGGCGTGCGCAACGTCTTCCTGCCGCCGACCGCGCTCAAGCTGATGCGCCAGGCAGGTGCCGCGCAAAACGAGGGAACGGCATTGCGCTCCATCGGATCGGGAGGCGAAACCCTGGGTGCCGAGTTGCTCGAATGGGGGCGTGCGACGTTCGGCGTGACGATCAACGAGTTCTACGGCCAGACCGAATGCAATCTCGTGGTCGCGAACAATGCCGATCTGATGCAGCTGCGGCCGGGCTCCATGGGGCGTGCGGTGCCCGGCCATGATGTCACCATCGTCGATGCGGAGGGTCGCCGCGTGGCGCCCGGCATCACCGGGGAGATCGCGATTCGCCGACCCGACCCGGTGATGTTCCTCGGCTATTGGAACAACGCCGCCGCGACCCAGGCGAAATTCGTCGGCGATCTCCTGCTCACCGGCGACACCGGTCGCTGCGACGAAGACGGCTATTTCTGGTACGCCGGCCGCAGCGACGATGTGATCACCTCGGGCGGCTATCGCATCGGCCCCGCCGAGATCGAGGATTGTCTGATGCGCCATCCCGCCATCGCCATGGCGGCGGCGATCGGCGTCCCGGATGCGCTGCGCACCGAGATCGTCAAGGCCTGCGTCGTGCTCAAGCCCAAATTCGTGCCCAGCATCGCGCTCGCGCAGGACATCCAGAATCATGTGAGGACGCGCCTCGCCGCGCATGAATATCCGCGCCTCGTGGAGTTCATGGCCGAGTTACCCTTGACGGCTACGGGTAAGGTGATGCGCAGAGCGTTGCGTGATCGTGAGGCCGAGACCGCTGCGACGTGATCATCGTCGGCCAGGTGCCCGTCGTGCCCGGCGCGATCAGGGTCGCCGGAAGACGTAGCAGCCACCGATCACCGGTCGGTGCAATTCCGTGCGCAACGTCACTTCCGATTCCTCGGCGAGCGCGAGGCCCGCGCCCAGCGCCGCCGCACGCACGAACGCATCGCCATGCGCGTAGCGGCCATTGGGCATCAGCACGACGCCGTCATCGCGCTGGCGCTCGACGGTCAGCGCAAAGATCCCGCCGGGCTTGAGCGCGGCCGCGACCGTGCGGAACGCGTCCTCCAGCTCGCCGAAATAGATGAAGACGTCACAGGCGATCGCGAGCGTGTACTGGCTCCGGCGCGATGACAGGAAACTCCCGATCTCGTCGACGAAGAGCGAATCGTAGCCGCCACGAATCCTCGCCTTCTCGATCATCTTCGGCGAGAGATCGACGCCGTCGAGCCGACGGCTCAGCTTGCGGAACAGCGGGGCCGCGAGCCCGGTACCGCAGCCGAGATCGATCGTGACCACCCCGGCCGCACCGGCGCCGAGCGCCCGCCCCACCGCATCGAAGACCAGCTGCGGCGCACGGTAGTCCAACCAATTGCCCAGGATGCTGTCGAAATTCTCCGCGAACGCGTCGAACTCCGTGCGCACATAATCGTCGGAGGCGCGCGCCGGCTTCATGTGCCCCGACAATGCCGAGATCATATGCGCAATGCCCGGCCGGTCCGGCGCCAGCTTCTGCATGCGCCGATAGAGCGCCAGCAGATCCGCCGTGCGCTCCAGCTTCTTGAAGCTGACGGCGAGGAGTTCCAGCCGCGCCATGTCGTTGGGATGCTCGCGCAGCGCCTGCTGCAGGCCCTGCACGCGCTTTTCCTCCTCCTGCCGCTCGCGCAGCCGAGTGAGCTGCACGTCCTCCTTCTTCGCAGGTTGCGCCAGCAGCTTCTCGATCGCATCGAAATCGACGCTGTCGGCCGCCTTGATTCCCATCTGCTCCATGATCGCCTCGCCGACCAGCTTGGGTTTGGCCGGACCGCGCGCGGGCGGCGTGATCGGACGGGTCGGTTTCTTCGTCATGACCGGGAAAGCCGCCGGACGAGAAGTGTCAGGAACATCGGCGCATCGACGTCGCGAATCACGTGGACGTTCGGCGCGCCCCCATGCTTGGCGTGCCAATCCACCACCGTCTGACCAAGGGTCAGCACCGAGCGCGTCTCCACAGCGACATGGCAATCCCGGCCGCTGAACAGATCCGGCGCGAGCAGCTGTCCGATCACCGAGGCGTCATGCACGGGATAGCCGATCCGACCACCGTAATGCGGCGAGCGCCAGCGCTCGGGCGTATCGAACATCGCCACCGTCGCCATCGCCGCGATACTGCCCACCGCCTTCAGCGCGGCAATCTCGGATGGCCCGATCAGCGCCTGATGCGTGCAATCCAGGCCGATCATCGTGACCGGCGCGCCGCATCCGAAGACCACGGCCGCCGCGTCGGGATCCGCGTAGATGTTGTACTCCGCGACCGCGGTGACATTGCCGCCATGCACGGCGCCGCCCATCAACACGATGCGCCGCACCCGCCGTGCGATGTCAGGCGCCTTGGTCAGGGCCAGCGCGACATTGGTCAGCGGCCCGATCGGACACAACACCACATCGTCGCGCGCGCGCAGCCGATCGATGATGAAGTCCGCGGCATGCATGCGCTCCAGCGGCCTGGTCGGCGGCGGCAGGTCGAGCCCGTGCAAGCCGCTCTCGCCGTGGACATGCGCGGCCGTCACCAGCGGGCGCACCAACGGCTGATCACAGCCGGCGAAGACGGGAATCTCGCGCCGCCCCATCAGCTCGCAGATCCGCAGCGCGTTGGGTCCGGTCCGGGCGAGCGGCACGTTGCCGCCGACCGCCGTGATACCGATGATCTCGAGCTCCGGCGAATTGATGGCGAGCATGAGCATGACCGCGTCGTCCTGGCCGGGATCGCAGTCGATGAGGATCGGGGTACGAGTCATGTCGTCGAGTGTACCGGCTGCTGCGGTCTTTCCAAGCCTCGCGCTTTCCCGCTACAAGCCGGGCAGCCGGAATCGAGGGGACAAGATGGAGCCGAGAGCCGTACGCACCGCCGAGGACGCACGACAGATCGTGCGCGACCGCAACCTCACCCATGTCAAAGTCGGCGTCCACGACGTCGACGGAATCCTGCGCGGCAAGTATCTCCATCGCGACAAGTTTTTCTCCGCCCTCGATGGCGGCTTCGGCTTCTGCGACGTCGTGCTCGGCTGGGACGCCAACGATCAGCTCGTCGACAATCTCAGCTACACGGGCTGGCACACCGCCTATCCCGACGCCGCCGTGCGGATCATCCCCGAATCCTGCCGCGAGCTGCCGACGGAACCGGGCGGATTGTTCTTCCTGTGCGAGTTCGCCGCGCCCGCCGACACGATCTGTCCGCGCGGCACGCTGCGCCGCGTACTCGATCGCGCGCGCCAGCACGGTTTCGAGATCAAGGCCGGCTTCGAATACGAGTTCTTCGTCTTCGAGGAAACGCCGCACTCGATCCGCGAGAAGGGCTACCGCGATCTCAAGCCGATCTCGCCGGGGTTCTTCGGCTATTCGGTCCTGCGCAACTCGGTCTTCGCGGAATGGTATCGCGACCTGCTCGCCTTCTGCGAGGCGATGGACATGAGCATCGAAGGGCTGCACACCGAGACGGGCGCCGGCGTGCTCGAGGCCGCCTTGCGCGTCGACGATGCGCTCGCCGCCACCGACAAGGCGGCGTTGTTCAAGACTTTCGTCAAGGTGCTCGCGCAACGCCGCGGCTGGCTCGCGACGTTCATGGCGAAATGGTCGAAGGACTGGCCGGGCTGCGGCGGCCACATCCACATGTCGCTATGGGACAAGAAGAAGGGCGGCTCGGTGTTCTTCGACGCCAAGGCGCCGCACAACATGTCGAAGACGATGCGCCAGTTCGTCGCCGGGCAGCAGGCGCTGATGCCGGAGATGCTGGCGATGGTGGCGCCGACGGTGAATTCCTATCGCCGGCTCATCCCCGGATTCTGGGCCCCGACGCAAGCCGCCTGGGGCGTCGAGAACCGCACGACGGCGCTGCGCGTGATTCCCGGCTCGGCCAAATCCACCCGCGTCGAATATCGCGTCGCCGCCGCGGATGCCAATCCCTACCTCGCTTTGGCGGCGGCGATTGGATCCGGCCTCTGGGGCATCGAGAACGAGCTCGATCCCGGCGATCCGATCAAGGGCAATGCCTACGAGATCAAGCGCCCGGCCAAGCTGCAGCTGCCGCGCACGCTGATGGAGGCGGCGGACCGGCTGCAGGAATCCAAGCCAGCGCGTGCGCTGTTCGGCGACGCCTTCGTCGATCACTACGCGGCCACCCGGCAGTGGGAGGAGCGCGAGTTCCGCAAACAGATCAGCACTTGGGAGCTCGATCGCTATTTCGAGATCATCTGACATGAGCGAGTCGGTTCGCTGCGTCTCGCCGATCGACGGGCGGCTCTATGTCGAACGTGGCCTCGCCTCCGCGGCCGAGGTCGCGCGGACGCTGGACATCGCGCGCCGCGCGCAGAGCCAGTGGCGAAACCGGCCGCTCGCCGAGCGCATCGCGATCTGCGGCGGCTTCGTCGACGCGATGGTCGCGCGCAAGCAGAAGCTCGGCGAGGAGCTGACTCGCCAGATGGGACGGCCGATCCGCTACACGCCCAACGAGATCGGCGGCGGCATGGCCGAGCGCGCGCGCAAGATGATGGAGCTGGCGCCCGCTGCGCTCGCCGACATCGCGGTCGCGCAGAAGACCGGCTTCACCCGCTTCATCCGCAAGGATCCGCTGGGCGTCGTGTTCGTCGTCGCGCCGTGGAACTACCCGTATCTGACGGCCGTGAATGCGATCATACCTGCGCTGCTCGCGGGCAATGCGGTGATCCTCAAGCATTCGCATCAGACGCCGCTCGTCGCCGAGGCCTTCCGCGATGGGTTTGCGGCGGCCGGGCTGCCGACCGGCGTGTTCCAGATCCTGCATCTCTCCCACGCCGACACCGAGACGCTCGTCGCCAGCGCGGGCGTGGATTTCGTCGCCTTCACCGGATCGGTCGAAGGCGGCCACGCCGTCGTGCGCGCGGCCAAGGATCGCTTCATCGGTCTCGGCCTCGAACTCGGCGGCAAGGATCCGGCCTATGTGCGCAGCGATTGCAATCTCGATCATGCTGTCGAGAACCTCGTCGACGGCGCCTTCTTCAATTCCGGGCAGAGCTGCTGTGGCATCGAGCGGATCTACGTGCACGCCAGCGTCTATGACCGTTTCGTCGACGGCTTCGTCGCGCTCACCCGGCAATACGTGCTCGGCGATCCGCTGAAACCGGAGACGACGCTCGGCCCCATGGTGCGCGCCTCGGCGGCGGAGTTCGTGCGCGGCCAGATCGCCGATGCGGTCAAATCGGGCGCGCGCGCGCTGATCGATGCCAAGGACTTCGCCGCGGATGCGCCGGGCAGCGCCTATCTCGCGCCGCAGGTGCTGGTGAATGTCGATCACTCCATGCGCGTGATGACCGAGGAGAGCTTCGGCCCGGTCATCGGCATCATGAAAATCGAGTCCGACGACGCGGCGGTCAAGCTGATGAACGACAGCCGCTACGGGCTCACCGCCGCGATCTGGACCGAGGACCCGCAGGCCGCGATCGCGATCGGCGACCGCGTGGCGACCGGCACCTGGTTCATGAATCGCTGCGACTATCTCGATCCCGAGCTGGCCTGGACCGGCGTCAAGGAGTCGGGCCGCGGCTGCACCCTGTCGCAGCTCGGCTTCGACCATCTCACCCGGCCCAAATCCTTCCACCTGCGCACATCGACAAGATGAGGCCCCGATGAACTTCCCGCTCAAGGGCAATTGGAACTACCCGACCGCCATCCGCTTCGGCGCGGGACGCATCACCGAACTGCCCGAGGCGTGCAAGGCGGCGAAGATCAGCCGGCCCTTGCTGGTCACCGATCCCGGCCTCGCGAAGCTCGAGATCTTCTCCCGCATCCAGGAGATCTGCCGCAAGGCAGGGCTGGGCGCCGCGAGCTTCAGCGATGTGAAGCCGAATCCGATCGCGAGGAACGTCGCCGATGGCCTCGCGGTCTTGCGCGCCGGCAAGCATGACGGCGTGATCGCGATCGGCGGCGGCAGCGCGCTCGACTGCGGCAAGGTGATCGCCTTCATGGCCGAGCAGTCGCGTCCGATGTGGGATTTCGAGGATGTCGGGGAGTGGTGGACGCGCGCCAATCCCGAGGGCATCGCGCCGGTGGTCGCCGTGCCGACCACCGCGGGCACCGGCTCGGAGACCGGGCGCGCCGGAGTCATCACCAACGAGGAGACCCAGACCAAGAAGGTCATCTTCCATCCCAAGATGATGCCGGCCGTCGTCGTCGCCGATCCCGAGCTCACGATTGGATTGCCGCCCAAGCTCACGGCCGGCACCGGCATGGACGCCTTCATCCATCTGCTCGAAGCCTATTGCGCGCCCTTCCATCACCCCTATGCCGACGGCATCGCCGTCGAAGGCATGCGGCTGGTGAAGGAGAATCTCGCGCGCGCCGTCGCCGATGGGAAAGATATCGAGGCGCGCGCACAGATGCTTGCCGCCTCGCAGATGGGATCGACCGCCTTCCAGAAGGGCCTCGGCGCGATCCACTCGCTGGCGCATCCCGTCGGCGCGGTGCTCGACACGCATCACGGCCTGACCAACGCGGTCGCGATGCCCTATGTGCTGATGTTCAATCGCGATGCGATCGCCGAGAAGATCACGCGGCTGTCGCGCTATCTCGG
>JANNTF010000422.1:0-1966 GCA_031403455.1 Alphaproteobacteria bacterium
GGTCGCGATCCCGAGGGCGAGCGCCAAAGCCGCGACGCGCACGGTAGTCCTTTTCCCGATCATGCAAATCCTCCCGATACGACAAAGCAGCGCGTTCCTGCACCGCCATGTACGGTATGAGACGGTATCGCCCGCGCGCGGTCAACAGTCGCGGCGTGCGCGGATCGGCTCACCGCAGAATTCCGCGCAGTATGTTGAGCGGGTTGGTCGGGTTGGAGCTGCCACCGCCGCCGCGGACGCCACCCTCGATTCCGAGCAGCACCATGCTGGTCGATTTGACCCGGACCCGCGCGCTCCATTCCGGATTGGCCGGGCGTGGCGGATGCACGATGTTGAGCTCCGGCCCATAGGCGATCAGCCGGGCCATCGCGCCGTCGGCGCCCGCGAAGATGCCGCGCGGCACGCGGCAGCTGGTCGCGCTGGCCGGCAGCAGCACGCGTTCGCGGATCCAGCGCTCGACGCTTGCAGGCGGCAGATAGTCGAGCAACCCGAACCCGGCCTCGGCCTGCTCGCTGGAGGTCCAGAGAATCATGTCGTTGCCCTTGCTGCTCATCGCCGCCGCGAAGAACCCAAGCGCGCGGGTGACTGGCTTCCACTCCAGCCCGATGCTTGCCGCGACGTCGCCGCGCGCGGTGAGCTCGATCGACGGCATGAAATCATGCGTGGTGCCGAGCGCGAATTTCAGGCTCGCCGGAACGCCGTCGCCCGAGACGGCGTGGTCGCCGGTCAATGACGCATCCCCCGGGACGAGGCGGCGATCCTGCGGGTTGGGCCAGACGGCCCAGCCAGGTGCGGCGCGCGCGCCACGCTCGGGCACGAAGCGGCCGCTGAAGGCGCGCGCGAAATCCGCGCCGGGCGCCGTCAGATCGATCGTCCTGGGCTGGCCAGTGCCGATCGCCTCGCCGCACCCCCAGTAGATCAGAATGCGCCCGCGCGGCCGCTCGCCCGGCGTGTCGGACTCGCCGCGTGGAGTCGCGGTCAGCGGCACGAGCGGCAGACTCGCCCCCAGCTTGAAGCCGGGTGGGATCGCATGGATCCCTTGCGTCCCGCCGGGTTTGTTGCGCGTGACCAGTGCGAGGTCGACGAATTTGCCCTTGCTCATCGCGCGCGTATTGCCGAATTCGTTGCTGTTCTGCCCGCCGCCCATGCCTGGGATGGGAATCCCGCCGGGCATGCTTGGCGATGCGTGCGTGGCGACATCGACGAAATACTGCGTGGCCGGCGCACGCGGCGGCGATTGGCGCTGCGGCGTGCCCTGCGCATGCGACGCGCTCATCGCGCCCAGGCCGACAGCGAATGCGACGGCAGGAATACTCAAGCGAGACATGGCTGCGACTCCCGTGACGTTGTGCGGGAATGGTACCGCGTCCCCGGTGACGCGGTCAGCCATGCACTCACCTGGGACCGCCGGTCGCCACGGCGTTCGTAAGGTTGGCGTAAGCCTGGGCAGGCCTTCTACGGGCAAGAGGGTTCCGTCGGCGTCGCAGTCGAGGGATTCCCCGCTGATCAAGCAGAGAGAGGAAACAGCCCATGCAAGCGACGGCCACCACCACATCGGGCACCCCCGCCCGGCCCATGACGGCAGAGGAGAGGAAAGTCATTCTGGCTTCCTCACTGGGCACCGTGTTCGAATGGTACGATTTCTACTTGTACGGTGCGCTCGCCGCGGTCATCGGCGCGCAGTTCTTCTCGGCGTTTCCGGAGGCGACGCGCAACATCTTCGCGCTGCTCGCTTTCGCCGCAGGCTTCCTCGTGCGTCCCTTCGGCGCGCTGTTCTTCGGCCGGCTCGGCGATCTCGTCGGTCGCAAGCATACGTTTCTCATCACCATTCTGATCATGGGTCTGTCGACCTTCCTGGTCGGCTGCTTGCCGAGCTACGAATCGATCGGCTGGGTGGCGCCCGTCGCCCTGCTCGCGCTGCGCATGCTGCAGGGATTGGCGCTGGGCGGCGAGTATGGCGGCGCCG
>JANNTF010000423.1:0-4516 GCA_031403455.1 Alphaproteobacteria bacterium
GTTGTCGATGAAGGTCAAGCTGCCGGACCACACGATGCCGACCTTGAAACGGTCGCGCCAATTCGCCAGCCGCGCGGCGAATTTGGCGCGCGCCTCCGGCGGCGTGACGAGGTAGGGGATTGTCGGCGCGAGTTGATTGGCGTCGATTCCGAGCGCGAGCGGCAAGCTCGCCACGGGAATGTGCAGTTCGGTCTGCGGTGAGGTCGTCCCTCGGGCGATGACTTCATCGGCGCCGGCGAGGCTGCGCATCAGGCGCAGCAATTCGGGCTGACACTCCACGATCACCGTTCCACCGCGCGCCTTGGCCGCGGCGACGAAGCGACAGAATTGCAGCATGTCGCCGAAACCCTGCTCCGCATGGATGAGCAGCCGGCGGCCGGGAAACGGCGCGCCGTCCCAGATCGGCTCGTCCTTGCGCTTACGCTCGCCAGGATTCATGCCCCATCGGCTCTCATAAGCGGGCCAGCCACGCTTGAAATCGCCGAGTTGCAGCAGCGCCATCGCCCGATGGAACAGCATGTTGCTGTTGTCCGGCTCCAAGGCGAGCGAACGTTCGAAGCAGGCCAACGAGTCGCGCAGCTTGCCGAGCCGGCGCAGACCGATGCCGAGATTGCCGATCGTGCGCGCGTTGCGTCCCTGCTCCATCTCGATGGCGCGACGGAACAGATCGATCGCTTCCTTCGGATGGCCGCTATCCACGAGTGAATTAGCAAGCGTGTTCAATGCCGATGCATTGCCTGGATCGACGGCGAGCGCGCGCCGGCCGGCGATCACCGCCGCATCGAACTTGCCGCGCGCGCGCAGGATCTGCGCCGTGTTGGTGAAGGCGGCGGACAGGCCCTCGCCGCGCGTCACGGCGACGGTGTAGAGGCGCAGCGCCTCGTTGAGATCGCCGCGGCGATGCGCGGCGATGCCGGCCTTGATCGGCGACTCGCTCGCGTCGTCGCCGGCGGCCTGATCGCCCTTAGCGGGATCGGTCGTGGTCATGCGGATACCGCGGCGCGCGTTGCCGGCAGTTTGATCCCGCGCCGCACGGTCTTCAGGCCTGAGGCCTGGATCGCGGCATGGTTCTCGTGGAGCCACAGGAAGGTCTCGCCGATCTCCGTGCCCAGCTTGGTCGTGCCGTCGCCGAACAGCTTGGTCGCGACATCGCAGGCCACCGCCTGCTGCGAGAGCTGCACGCGCAGCGCATCGTCCCCGATCACGCGCAAGGCGGACTGGACGAATTCCTCCGGCGTCTTCGCCACCAGCCAATCCGGCATCCCCGCCAGGCGCAGCATCAGCGCATCGGTGCGCGAATGCGGCTCATCGCCCTGTTGCGCGATCACGGGAAGCCCCTGGCGCAGCGAATCGACGACGCTATGCAGGCCGCCGAAGGGAAAGGGGCTGAGCGTCAGGTCGCAAGCATTCATGCGCGTCAGGTACAGCATGTATTTGAGCACGCCCCAGACCGTCGAGCGCGGCACGATCGCGCGCACGGCGGCGCTCACGGCGTCGACTTCGAGACCGCCGACATTGGGAAAGAAGTGGAATTCGAGCGGCCGTGGCGAGGCATTGGCGATCGCCGCCAGCGTCGTCAGGAAACGGTTGTTCAGCTTCAGCGCGTTGCTGGGTACGGCGATGCGCAGGGTGGGCGCCTTCATCCTGATCGCGGGCGCGAGCTGTTCGGCGAGAGGCGAGCGCTCGAATTTCAGCGCCGAGTCCGGCAGCAGAGCGACCGTCTCGCTGAACAGCTCGGGATCGCCGACATAGCCTTCCTCGATCACGTAATAGTCGATTGTCGGACAGAAGGTGCTTGCCGAATGGCCCAACGCAGTCGCCTGCACGGGCGCGAGGCGCAGATTGGAAAGCGCCGTGCCCCAATGGCGCATGCCCACACTCGGGTAGAACAGGAAATCAGGCTTCTCCGTCTCGATCAGCGCGATGGCCTTGCGCAGATGACTGCCATCGGTCTGGCGGTCGAAAGTCTTCAAATCGTCGAAGAAGCCGCTGTTGATCTTGTCGACTTCCTTCTTTTCCGTGAGGAGCACGAGTCTGAAATGCTTGCGCAGCTGGCGCAGCCATTGCCCGAAATAGCGGAACTGCACATGCGCGCTGGCCATCACCTCGGCGGCGACGACCATCGTCGGCTTGCCCTTGGAGCGCCGCGTCGCGAGATCGGGCGCATCGGCATAGCCATTCGCAAGCAGCCAATCCCGCAGCACTTCGTTGAGCTTCGCCTTGACCTGGTGCTTGCCGCGACCCTCGGCGTAGCTGCTGAGCATGAAGGCATTGGACACCGCGACCATGCCTTCGAGGTCGCCACGCGGGAGCGCACCGAGACCGAAGGAGTCGTACTCGGCCAGCAATTCCTCGCGGCGGCCATGCGCCTGCGTGGTCGCGACCGGCTTGGCCTCCAGCAGCTTGACCAGCAGCGGCAGACGCAGCCGCGCCTCGATCGTGAAGAGCTCGCGCATCGAATGCTCATGCGCCGAGTCGAGCGACCAAAGCAGCAGGTACTTGAGACGCGCCGGCCCCTTGGGCAGCGTGCCGCGCGGCGCCTTCGCCGCGGCCGCAATGGCGTCGAGAATGAAATCGGCGGAGCGCACGCCGGACACGAGGAAGAGATTGGCGATCGTGCGGCCGAACGGCATGAAGCGGATGAAGGTTTCCGGCGTCACGACGAACTTCGGATCGGAAAACAAGGAGAAGAACGAGGTGGCGAGGCGCGAGAAGATGACCGCGCGTTCGGCCGCGCTGGACTCGGTCGCCTTGGGATCGAGCGCGATGACTTTCGCGCCCGGCAGGCGGCGCAGAACTGCGTGCAGGAGCTGGACCGCCTTGGCGTAGTCGCGGCTCCAGATCGCGCGTTCGAGGGAGAGCAGATCGTCGTTCATCGCCGTCCTGGCATTGCACTGTCAGACACTAAGCCAGGATCCCATGCGCGGGCGAACGGCGCGAGGGTTCAGGGGGTGTACGAAAAAGGGGGCGCGATTTGCATCGCGCCCCCCGCTAGTCGTTAGGCGTAGTGAAGGTCAGACTTCTTCGTCGCCCAGGAGGACGACTGCCTGATAGTCGTAGGTGTCGCTGTAGCCGTTGAGCTCGGCCACCGAGTCGAACTCCTCGCCGATATCCGCGTCGTCGCTGACGTTGAAGGAGATGCCGACCAGCGTGATCGACGACCCACCCGCCTCGAGCCGTGTGCTCGTGACGCCATCAACATCGACTTCCGTCACGGTGACGTCGTCGAAGCTGTCCACGCCGGTGATCAGCAGCGTGTCGCGATCGTCATCGATGCTGAAGTCCCAGACAACGTCATCGCCGCCGTTGGAGAAGTCATGCGCAAACGTATCGGCATCGTTACCGCCGTACAGATTGTCATTGCCTTCGCCGCCGTCGAGGAAGTCTTTGCCCGTCGCGCCGCCCTTGAGGACGTCGTCGCCGGCGTCGCCAAGCAGCGTGTCATCGCCGGTACCGCCGTCGGCATTGTCGTTGCCTTCGCCGCCGAAGATGGCGTCGTCGCCCGACTCGCCGGTGAGGCTGTCATCGCCGTCGTTGCCGGCGATCACGTCATCGCCATTACCGCCGGAGATCCGGTCGTTGTCTTCGTCGCCGAAGAGCACGTCGGCGCCGTTGCTGCCGCTGATCGAGTCGTTGCCTTCGCCGCCCTGGACGAAGTCGGCCCCATCATTGCCATCGATGCGATCGTTGCCGTCACTGCCTGAAATGACGTCATCGCCGTTGCCGCCCGAGATCGAGTCGTTCTCGGAGCCGCCATCGATATTGTCGTTGCCGTTGCTGCCCGAGATCGAGTCGGCGCCAGCGCTGCCATCGATGCTGTCGTTGCCGTTGCCGCCATCGATCTTGTCGTTGTCGTCGCCGCCATCGATCCGATCGGCGCCGTTGCCGCCGGTGATGGAGTCGTTGCCTTCCTCACCGAAGATCTCGTCATCGCCGGTGGCGCCGTCCATGCGGTCATTACCCGAACCGCCGTAGAGGTCGTCGTCGCCGGTGTTGCCGAACACGCTGTCGTTGCCATCGCCGCCTGATGCGACGTCGTTGCCGTCACGACCGAGCAGACGGTCGTTGCCGTCATCGCCGGACAGATTGTCGTCGTTGACGCCACCGTCGAGCGTGTCGTTGCCGTCGCCGCCAACGAGGATGTCGTTGCCGGCATCGCCGTAGAGGCCGTCATTGCCGTCGCCGCCGAGTGCGAGGTCGGCACCGTTGCCGCCGCGAACTTCGTCGTTGCCGTCATCGCCCGACATGAAGTCGTCGCCGTCGTTGCCACGGATGTTGTCGTTGCCGTCGCCGCCGAACATCTGGTCGGCGCCGGAACCACCGTACATCTTGTCGTTGCCGCCGCCGCCGTACATCTGGTCGTTGTCGGCGCCGCCCTTCATGAAGTCGTTGCCGTCTTCGCCGAACATCAGGTCTTCACCCGAATCGCCCGACATGTTGTCGCCACCAGCGCCGCCGTACATGACGTCGTTCTCGCTGCCGCCCGACATCGTGTCGGCGCCGTCGTCGCCGAACA
>JANNTF010000424.1:0-11115 GCA_031403455.1 Alphaproteobacteria bacterium
CCGAGATAACGCTCCCCACTCCACCAATAGCTTGGGCAGGACGTCGTGCAGGAAAAGCAGAGGATGCACTCCCACATGCCGTCGAGTTCGGCGCGCTCCTCCGGGCTCTGCAGCCGCTCGCGATCCGGCGGCGCGGTCGAGCTCTTGAGCCACGGCTCGATCAGGCGCAGCTGCGCGTAGGCGTCGGTGAGATCAGGCACCAGATCCTTGACGACCGGCATGTGCGGCAGCGGATAGATCTTCACATCGCCGCCGCACTCGTCGATCGCCTTCGTGCAGGCGAGCGTGTTCGTGCCGGCGATGTTCATGGCGCAGGATCCGCATACGCCTTCGCGGCAGGAGCGCCGGAACGTCAGCGTCGGATCGATCTCGTTCTTGATCTTGATCAGCGCGTCGAGAACCATCGGCGCGCAGGTGTCCATGTCGACATGATAGGTGTCGAGGCGCGGGTTCTCGCCGGTATCGGGATCCCAGCGATAGATCTTGAACGCCTTGGTGTTCTTCGCGCCCGCCGGCCTGGGAAACTCCTTGCCCGGCGTGACCTTGGAATTGGACGGCAATGTGAACTCGGCCATGACTCTCGTCTTCCGTATCCGGTGATCAGTAGACCCGCGCCTTGGGCGGGAAGGCCTGGACCTCGTTGGTCATCGACGTCAGCACGACGGCGCGATAATCGATGGCGACCTTGCCCTTGCCGTCGAGCCACGCGAGCGTGTGCTTCATCCACTCCTTGTCGTCGCGCACGGGGAAATCCTCGCGCGCATGGGCGCCGCGGCTTTCCTTGCGGTTGCGCGCCGATTGCAGCGTCACCACCGATTGCGCGATCAGATTGTCGTATTCGAGCGTCTCGACCAGATCGGAGTTCCAGATCAGCGAACGATCCGAGACTGCGATCTCGTCGTTGCGCGCGAAAATTCCGTCGACTTTCTGGCAACCCTCCTCGAGCACATCGGCGGTGCGAAACACCGCACAATTATCCTGCATCGCGCGCTGCATATCGTTGCGCAGCGCCGAGGTGGGCGTACCGCCCTTCGCATGGCGCAAGCGATCGAGACGCGCGAGCGCCGCATCGGCCGCGCTGGCCGGCAGCGGCTTGTGCGGCTCGCCGGGCCGGACCATCTCGGCGGCACGCTTGGCGGCCGCACGGCCGAACACGACGAGGTCGAGCAGTGAGTTGGAGCCGAGGCGATTGGCGCCATGCACGGAGACGCAGGCCGCTTCGCCGATCGCCATCAGCCCCGGCACGGTCTTCACCTCGCCGTTTTTCTTGGTCACGACTTCGCCGTGATAATTCGTCGGGATGCCGCCCATGTTGTAGTGGACCGTCGGCAGCACCGGAATCGGCTCCTTGGTCACGTCCACCCCGGCGAAGATGCGCGCCGTATCCGAAATGCCTGGCAGGCGCTCGTGCAAGAGCTTGGGATCGAGATGCTCGAGATGCAGATGGATGTGATCCTTGTTCGCCCCCACGCCGCGGCCCTCGCGGATCTCCACGGTCATCGAGCGCGAGACGACGTCGCGTGACGCCAGATCCTTCGCCGATGGGGCGTAACGCTCCATGAGGCGCTCGCCGGCCGAGTTGGTCAGATAGCCGCCCTCGCCGCGCGAACCCTCGGTGATCAGGCACCCCGCGCCGTAGATGCCGGTCGGGTGGAACTGCACGAACTCCATGTCCTGCAGCGGCAGGCCGGCGCGCAGGACCATCGCATTGCCGTCGCCGGTGCAGGTATGGGCGGAGGTGCAGCTGAAATAGGCGCGGCCATAGCCGCCCGTGGCGAGCACGACCTGATGCGCGCGGAAGCGATGGATCGTGCCGTCGACGAGGTTCCACGCCATCACGCCGCGGCAGGTGCCTTCATCGTCCATCAGCAGATCGAGCGCGAAATACTCGACGAAGAACTCCGCGTTGTGGCGCAACGACTGCTGATAAAGCGTGTGCAGAATGGCATGTCCGGTGCGATCGGCGGCGGCGCAGGTCCGCTGCGCGACGCCCTTGCCGTACTCGGTCGTCATGCCGCCGAACGGCCGCTGATAGATCTTGCCCTCGGGCGTCCGGCTGAACGGCACGCCGTAATGCTCGAGTTCGATGATCGCGGGAGTCGCCTCCTTGCACATGTACTCGATCGCGTCCTGGTCGCCGAGCCAGTCGGAGCCCTTGACGGTGTCGTACATGTGCCAGCGCCAATCATCGTCGCCCATGTTGCCGAGCGCCGCCGAGATCCCGCCTTGCGCCGCCACGGTGTGGCTGCGCGTGGGAAACACCTTGGTGATGCAGGCGGTCTTGAGACCGGAGATCGCCATGCCGAAGGTCGCGCGCAAACCGGCGCCGCCGGCCCCGACGACGATGACGTCGTAGCTATGATCGATGATCGGGTAAGCCGAGCCGGCCTTGGGGGTGGATGCGTCGGGCATGACGGTCAGCCTTTGAAGAAGACGATCAGGATGGAGATGCGGATGATGGAGAGGAGAGCGGCGACGGCGAGCAGCCAGCACGCGCCCTTCACGAGCAGCAGCGCCGCGAGCTTCAGGCCTTCGCCATGGACGTAGTCTTCAATGACCACCTGCAGGCCGAGCTGCGCGTGATGGAAGACAGCGATGACGAGGCCGGCGAGGAGACAGGCATTGACGGGATGCCCCATCCACTGCGCGACGACGAGATGCGGTGCGCCGATCAAGCCGATCACGCTGGCCACGAACCACACTGACAGCGGCACGAGCGCCAGCGCCGTGACTCGCTGCGCCCACCAATGATGCGTGCAGTCCTTGGCGGAGCCAAGGCCGCGCGCACGCCCGAGCGCCGAGCGAAGCGAAGCCATGTCAGTGAAACTCCATCATGAGGCCGAACCACCACGCCACCACGGTCAGACAAGCCGTACCGAACAGCACGGCGTAGGCGGATTTCTGTGCCGTGACGAGATCGAACCCGTAGCCGGCGTCCCAGAACAGAAGCCGGATGCCGTTGAGCAGATGGAAGAACAGCGCGATGCTCCAGCCGAGCAACAGCAGCCGGCCGAACCAGCTGCCGAAGAAGCCGGTGAACCCGGCGTAGATGTCGGGCGCTCCCGTCGCGACGACAACGATCCACACGGCGAGCAGCACGGTTCCCGCTGCCAACGCGATGCCGCTGACTCGATGCGTGATCGACAGCACGGACGTGAATTGCGGCTTGTAGATCTGCAGATGCGGCGAGAGCGGGCGCTTGCTTTTCGCCGCTGACGAAGTCTCGGACGCCATTTTATGCACTGGCCTCTCGCGTGGAGGGATTAGGCGACAACTGGCCCATGAATGTGACGGCGCGACGTTAATACTCTGTAAAGCATGAAAGAGAATTCGTCCGACCGTTCGGAGTCATGGACCTAGACCGACGGGACCCATGCGTCAACGCTGCACGCGCCGGCGCATCGACATGAATCTTTTCAGGCGCGGCGACTCGCCACCCGCGCGCCGATCGCCGCGGCGAGAGCGACCGTGCGGCGGGCCGACTCGACATGCAGATTCTCGATCAGCTTGCCATCGACGACCGCCACGCCGCGGCCGTCCTTCAGGGCCGTGCCGTGCGCGGCGATGATCCGGTGCGACCATTCGACCTCGCCCGGCGTCGGGCCGAAGGCGTTGTTGGCGCCCGCGATCGTCTTCGGATGGATGAGCGTCTTGCCGTCGAAACCGAGCTCGGAGCCCTGCCGGCAGGCCGCCAGAAATCCGGCATCGTCGTCGAGATCGAGATGCACGCCATCGAGGATCGCAAGGCCCGCGGCCCGCGCGGCGATCACGCTCAGGCTGAGCGCGGTCAGCACCGGCAGGCGATCATGGGTGTGGCGCGCGCGCAAATCCTTCGCGAGGTCGGACGTGCCCATCACCAGCGCCTTGAGATGCGGTGTGGAGAAGGCGATCTCCTCGACCCGCATCACGCCCATCGGCGTCTCGATCATCGCCCACAGCGCCATCGTGGGCGGGGCGCCGGCCGAGGCCAGCCGCAAAGCGGCATCGCGCACTTCCTGCGCGCCCTCGCTCTTGGGCAGCAGGATCGCGTGGCAGCCGGAACGCGCCGCCGCCTTCAGATCGGCGGCGCCGAGTCGCGTCGAGGGATGATTGATCCGGATCACGAGTTCGGCGTCATAGCCACCGCGTGCAAGCGCAGCCACGGTCTGCTCGCGCGCCGTCTCCCGATGATCGGGCGCGACGCCATCCTCCAGATCGAAGATCAGGATATCGGCATCGAAGCTGCGCGCCTTTTCGAGCGCGCGCGCGTTGGAACCGGGAACATAGAGCGCACTGCGGCGCGGGCGGAGATCGGGTTGCTTGGTCATGAGGGTGGCAATCGATAGCGCAGAAATGCCTCGCTGTCAGTGCTTGCCGCGCCGCCCGGGCGCGTCAGCGCGGTTCCCGCCACCCGATCGACCCTGTAGGTTGGCGATGATCCGGGAGTTCGCGGCCAGCCAAGATGAATGTTCTGTCCATCCAATCGGGCGTGGTCTTCGGCCATGTCGGCAATGCAACTGCCCAATTCTGTCTGCAACGCCTCGGTCACGAGGTGTGGCGTATCGACACGGTGCGCTTCTCGAACCATCCCGGCCACGGCCCGCCCACCGGCGACGTCACCGCGCCGGCCGACATCCTGCGGCTGGTCGACGGATTGGTGGCGCATGGCTGGCTCGGCGCCTGCGATGCGCTGTTGACCGGCTATCTCGGCGCGGCCGAGCAGGGCGCGGCGATCCTCGAGATCGCGGCGCGCGTACGGGCGGCGAATCCCGCCGCGATCTGGTTGCTCGATCCCGTGATCGGCGACAACGGCCGCGTGTTCGTGAAACCGGGAATTCACGAATTCATGCGCGACCGTGCCGTGCCGAGCGCCGATATCGTGACTCCCAACGCGTTCGAGCTCGGCTGGCTCACCGGCCTGCCGACCGACGACGTCGAAACGGCGATCACGGCGGCGCGCGCGCTGCGCGGCGCGAGCCGGCAGACCGTCATCGCGACCGGCATCGACGCGGGCGCGGGGCTGATCGCCACGCTGGCCATCCATGATGGCGGCGCCCACGTCGTCACGACGCCGCGAGCCCTCATCGCCGCGAACGGCACGGGCGACAGTCTGGCCGCGATCTTCCTCGCCCGCCTGCTCGCGACATGCGATGTGCCGGACGCGCTGAGTCACGCCGTCTCCGCGCTGAGCGCGCTGCTGCACGCCACCGCGGCGGCGGGTGCGCGCGAACTCGAACTCATCGCCACGCAGGACTCGATCGTGGCGCCGGTGCCGATGTATCAGGCGCGACGGATCGCGTGATCGATCTCGTCCCCGAGTGGGTATTCGTGAAAGGGCTGTTGATCGGGTTCCTGATCGCCGCCCCGGTCGGCCCCGTGAACGTGCTGTGCGTGCGGCGAACGCTCATCCATGGCCACCTAGCGGGTCTCGCATCGGGTCTCGGCGCTGCGGCGGCCGACACGATCTTCGGTGCGATCGCCGCGTTCGGCGTGCTGTTCATCGTCGATCTGTTCATCGCCCATCACACGGAGCTCGGGCTCGCGGGCGCGGCGTTCCTGCTCGTGGTCGGCGTGCGCACCTTGACCAGACCGCTCCCCACGCTCTTCAACGGCCGCGACCCGACCGGGTTGATGGCCGATTTCACATCGACATTCCTGCTCACGCTCACCAATCCGATCACGATCTTCTCGTTCATCGGCGTCTATATCGCCTTCGGGATCAAGGCCGATGGCCGGATCGATCTCAGCGACTGGCTGCTTCTCCTGGGCGTGTTCCTCGGCTCCTGCAGCTGGTGGCTGCTGGTCACCAGCGCGGCGGCCTTCTACCGAACGCGTTTCACCACATCCGGCCTCAAATGGGCCAACCGCATTGCCGGGATCCTCATCCTCGGCTTCGCGGTCTTCCTGTTCTATGAGGTCATCGCCGGCCGATCGCCGGCCGCGGGTTGACGCGCACGCCTCACGCGCGCTTCGCCAGGTGATCCGTGATCAGCTTCTCCGCGATCTGAACCGCGTTGAGCGCGCTGCCCTTGCGCATGTTGTCGCCGACGCACCAGAACGCGAGGCCATGGGCCACGGTCGGGTCGCGCCGAACGCGGCTGACATAGACCTTGTCCTCGCCGGCCACTTCGACCGGCGTGACGTAACCTTCATCCGCGCGGCGATCGATGAGTCCGATCACGTCGCCGTTGCGCCATGACCGCCAGGCGCGTCGCGCCGCCCCTTCATCGATGGGGCGCTCGAATTCCGCGACGATCGCGGCGGAGTGGCCGATGAAGACCGGCACGCGCACGCATGTCGCGATCACGTGGATCTCGGGGTCCAGGATCTTGCGCACCTCGACCTGCAGCTTCCACTCCTCGCGCGTGTGTCCGTCATCCATGAAATCCTCGACATGGGGGATCACGTTGAAGGCGATCTGCTTGGTGAATTCCTCGCGCTCGATCGATTGATTCACGTAGACGGCGCGTGTCTGGTTGAAGAGTTCGTCCATCGCCGGCTTGCCCACGCCGGAGACGGATTGATACGTCGACACGACGACGCGCTTGAGCTTGGCGATGTCGTGAAGCGGCTTGAGCGCCATCAGCATCAGGGTCACCGACGCCGTCGGATTGGCGATGATGTTGCGCTTGGCATAGCGGGCGATCGCATCGCCGTTCACTTCGGGAACCACCAAAGGGACATCCGGTTCCATGCGGAATGCCTGGCTGTCGTCGATGACCACGGCGCCGGCCTTCGCGGCGCGCGGCATGTGTTCCGCCGAGACCTCCCGGCGTTGCGCCGCCAGCACGATATCGGTGCCGCGGAAGTCGAATTGCGCCAGAGTCTGCACCGGCAGGTCCTCGTCGCCGAAGCTCGCCGTCGCGCCGACCGAACGCTCGGACGCCAACGCCACAACGTCGTCGATCGGGAAGCGCCGCTCGTGCAGGATCTGCAGAATCTCCCGGCCGATATTTCCCGTCGCACCCGCGACGGCAACGCGATAACCCATCTGACCAAACTCCGATCGTCCCAGGCACATGCCACGGGGTTGTCACAAAAACTTCGCTTTTGGGAGCGCTGAGAGAGTTAGGCGTATCTGCGTCACCAGGCAATCTTCTCGCGATGGCATGTCATGCAATCGTCGTAGTTTACGACGACCATCGGCCGGCGCTAAAAACCACCGCAGCAAAAAGGGACATGCGAATCGATGGCTGAGCCACACCGTACGACGCCCGATCGACCCGATGCGCGCCGCCCCGCCGCGACCGAAGAATTGCTCTTCCTTCGTCGCTGGCTCGCGCATCCGCTGAAGGTCGGGTCGTTACTGCCCTCCTCGCCCTTTCTCGGGAGATTGGTCGCGAAGCATGTGCGCAGGGATGCCGACCAGTACGTCGTCGAGCTGGGTGCGGGAACAGGCACGGTGACCAAGGCATTGCTGCAATCGGGCATCCCCGCGTCGCAGCTAATCGTCGTCGAGATCGATCCCGATCTGTGCAATTTCCTGCGCCGTGAATTGCCGCAGGCGCGTATCGTTCAGGGCGACGCGACGAAGCTGCACGATCTGCTGCCGCCGGACGCACTCGGCAGGATTCGCACCGTCGTTTCCGGCATCCCGATGTTGCCGATGCCGGTCGAGTTGCAAAGCCGCATGCTCGATTCATGGTTTGGGATCATCGCGCCGGGCGGCAAGGTGCTGCAATACACCTACTCGCTGGCGTCGCCGATTCCGGAAGCCAGGCACGGGCTGAAGGGGAAACGCTGCGGCATCGAGATGCGCAACGTTCCGCCCGCCTGGGTATGGAGTTATGAGCGCAGCGGCGCGCCGGCGACGCGCGGGACGATGCTCGCGGCCTGACGCTCAGGCGCCGAGCTTGTCGAGCGCCTTCAGCACCGCATCGCCCATGCCGGTCGTCGAGACCTTGGTGCAGCCGGCCTGCATGATGTCGGCCGTACGCACACCGCTCGCCAACACGGCGCGCGCCGCGCGCTCGATCAGATCGGCATCGTCGGCGAGGTCGAAGGAATAGCGCAGCAACATCGCGAAGCTGAGCATCGTCGCCAAGGGATTGGCGAGATCCTTGCCGGCGATATCGGGCGCCGAGCCGTGGATCGGCTCGTAGAGCGCTTTGCGCCGTCCGCCCGCATCGGGCGCACCGAGCGACGCCGACGGCAGCATACCGAGCGAGCCGGTCAGCATCGAGGCGAGATCAGAGAGCATGTCGCCGAACAGATTGTCGGTGACGATGACGTCGAACTGCTTCGGGTTGCGCACGAGCTGCATGGCGCAATTATCGGCGTACATGTGGCTAAGCTGGACGTCCTTGTACTCGGCGGCATGCAGCTTGGTCACCGTCTCGCGCCACAGCACGCCGGTGTGCATTACATTGGCCTTCTCGACCGAACAGACCTTGTTGCTGCGCTTGCGCGCCAGCTCGAAGGCGACGCGCGCGATGCGCTCGATCTCGGGCGTCGTGTAGACCTGGGTGTCGACGCCGCGCTTGGTGCCGTCGGGCAAAATGGTGACGCCGCGCGGCTCGCCGAAATAGACGCCGCCCGTGAGCTCGCGCAGGATCATGATGTCGAGCCCGGCGATGATTTCCGGCTTCAGCGTCGAGGCGTCGGCGAGCTCCGGGAACACCGTCGCCGGCCGCAGATTGGCGAACAGCCCCATCTCCTTGCGCAGCCGCAGGATCGCCCGCTCCGGCTTCTTGTCGAAGCCGAGATTGTCCCATTGCGGGCCGCCGACCGCGCCGAACAGCACCGCATCGGCCGCGAGCGCATCGCCCATCACCGCGTCGGTGATCGGCACGCCGAGCTTGTCGAGACTCGCGCCGCCCACCAGACCTTCCTTGATGTCGAAGCGCACGGCACGCCGCTTGTCGAACCACTCGATCACACGCCGCACCTCGCGCATCCCCTCCGGACCGATCCCGTCACCGGGCAGGAACAGCATCGTCTTGTTGGCTGGCATGGGTGTTCTCTCGAAGGTAAGGAGCGGGTGACGGATGGATGGGATGTCGCCTGCGTCAGGAGGCCATCGAGAGCCAGGGCTGGCTGGTCTTCTGCCTGGCCTCGTAGCTCTCGACATCGGCGCCTTTCGCGAGCGTGAGGCCGATGTCGTCGAGGCCCTCGAGCAGGCAATGCCGCTTGAACGCGTCGACCTGGAACTTGATCACCTCGCCGTCGGGGCGCGTGATCTCCTGCTTCTCCAGGTCGATCACGAGGGTCGCATTGGCGCCCTTGCGCGCGTCGTCCATCAACCGGTCGCAGATCTCCGGCGGCAGCGCGATCGGCAGGATGCCGTTCTTGAAGCAGTTGCTATGGAAGATGTCGGCGAAGCTCGGCGCGATCACGCAGCGGATGCCGAAATCGAGCAAGGCCCAGGGCGCGTGCTCACGGCTGGAGCCGCAGCCGAAATTGGCGCCGGCGACGATCACCTGCGCCTTGCGATAGGCCGGCTGGTTGAGCACGAAATCCGGCTTCTCCGAGCCGTCCGCGTTGAAGCGCATCTCGTCGAACAGCGCTTTGCCGAGTCCGGTGCGCTTGATCGTCTTCAGATGCTGTTTCGGAATGATCTTGTCGGTGTCGATTTTGATCATCGGCAGCGGCGCCGCGACGCCGGTGAGCTTGTCGAATTTCTGCATGGCTGCCTCCGGGACTCGGGCGGGAATCAGGAAATCGCGCGTGGGTCGGCGATCATGCCGGCGAGCGCCGATGCCGCCGCCATCTCGGGGCTCATCAGATGCGTGCGCCCGCCGCGACCTTGCCGGCCCTCGAAATTGCGATTCGAGGTCGAGCCGCAGCGCTCGCCCGGCTCGAGCCGGTCGGCGTTCATCGCCAGGCACATCGAACAACCCGGTTCGCGCCACTCGAAACCCGCGGCGAGGAAGATCTTGTCGAGGCCTTCCTGCTCCGCCTGCTCCTTCACGAGGCCCGAGCCCGGCACGACCAGCGCCTGCACATGGGCCGCGACCTTGCGGCCGCGGGCGAGACCTGCGGCGGCACGGAGATCCTCGATGCGGCCATTGGTGCAACTGCCGATGAAAACCTTGTCGATGCGCAATTCGGTGAACGGCGTGCCCGGCGTCAGGCCCATATAGGCGAGCGAGCGCTCGAGCGAGGCGCGCTTGTTGGGATCGCTCTCGCGCGCGGGATCGGGCACGCGGCCGGTGATCGGCGCGACGTCCTGCGGCGAGGTGCCCCAGGTGACATGCGGCACCAGCGTGGCCGCGTCGATGGTCACTTCCTTGTCGTAGCTCGCGCCCGGGTCGCTCGGCAGCGTGCGCCAATGATTCAACGCCGCCTCCCATTGCCCGGCCTTCGGCGCGTGCGGGCGGCCCTTGGCATAGGCATAGGTGATTTCGTCGGGCGCGATCAGCCCGGCGCGCGCGCCGGCCTCGATCGTCATGTTGCAGACCGTCATGCGGCCTTCCATCGACAGGCCGCGTATCGCGGAGCCGGCGAACTCGACGACGTGACCCGTGCCGCCGGCGGTGCCGATCTTGCCGATGATCGCGAGCACGACGTCCTTCGCGGTGACGCCGCGCGGCAAGGCGCCATCGACCGATATGCGCATGTTCTTGGCCGGCTTCTGGATCAGCGTCTGCGTCGCGAGCACATGCTCGACTTCCGACGTGCCGATGCCGAAGGCCAGCGCCCCGAAGGCGCCATGCGTCGAGGTATGGCTGTCGCCGCAGACGATCGTCATGCCGGGCAAGGTCATGCCCTGCTCGGGGCCGATGATGTGGACGATACCCTGACGAATGTCGTCCATCGCGAAGTACGGCACGCCGAATTCCTTGACGTTGGCTTCCAAGGTCTCGATCTGGGTGCGGCTCTCGGGATCGACGATGCCCTTCGAGCGGTCGGTCGTCGGCACGTTGTGGTCGGCGACGGCGATGGTCAGGTCGGGGCGGCGCACCTGGCGCCCGGTCGCGCGCAGACCTTCGAAGGCCTGCGGACTCGTCACCTCGTGCACGAGGTGACGATCGATGTAGATGAGGCAGGTGCCGTCGTCCTGGGTGTGAACGAGGTGGTTCGCCCAGATCTTGTCGAACAATGTACGCGGCTTGCTCATGATCGTGCGGCCTCGGCGGCGAACGGTTGGAAAGAGGCGCGGAGAATAGGGAAACCGGCCGGAGATCACAATTTCGC
>JANNTF010000425.1:0-1061 GCA_031403455.1 Alphaproteobacteria bacterium
CCACAAGACGATCCTCGAGATGCTCGGTCGCCGCGGCTATGTGGCGATCGAGGAACTCGCGGCGCAGTTTCGCGTCACGCCGCAGACGATACGCTCCGACATCAACGCGCTGTCGCGCCAGAAGCTGCTCACCCGCAATCACGGTGGCGCGAGTCTGCCGCCATCGAGCGTCGTCAACACGGCCTATGCGATCCGCCATGTCGAGAATGCCGGCGCCAAGGAGGCGATCGCGCGCGCGATCGTGCGCGACCTGCCGGATCGCGCGTCCGTGTTCATGACCCTGGGCACCAGCGTCGGCGCGATCGCCCAGGCGCTGGGTGCACGCACCGGCATGAAGATCATCACCAATTCGCTCGAAGTGGCGCGCGTGCTCGCGCCGCGCGGGGACATGGAGGTCGTCGTTCCCGGTGGGCATGTCCAGCGCCACAACAGCGGCGTCGTCGGTGCATCGGCCGTGGAGTTCGTCGGCCGCTACAAATGCGACGTGCTGATCACCGGCGTCGGCGCCATCGACGCCGATGGCACGCTGCTCGAATTCCACGAGGCGGAAGTCGCCATCGCGCAGGCGATGATGGCCAACGCGCGGCGCGTGCTCGTCGCCGCCGATGCGAGCAAATTCGCGCGCACCGCCAATTATCGCCTCGGCAACCTGCGCGACATCGACGCGATCTACACCGACGTCGCCGCAGACAGGGCCTTCGCCACCCGCGCCAAGGCGGCCGGCGTCGAGATCGTCGTCGCCCCGCCGGCCGGGCGCTGAGTCGCCGCTACGCCGCCGCCGCTCCGCTCGTGCTCGGTGGCACCTTGCCGGACGAGCGCATGCGGATGAGCGTCGACAGCAGATCGAACCAGAACGGCGCGCCGAGCTTCACGGCGAGCGCCGTGACGAGCCAGCCGATGATCGACAGCACGGAGAAGCGGAGATTGAAGTTCGCGAGATCCTTCCATGTCGCCGGCTCGCTGCAGCTCACTGCGGGCTTCGGCGCGACATCGCAGGTCGAGCGGTACCAACCGATCGGCAGGCGATCGACTTCGCCGCGCAGCTTGGCGACACGCTCGGG
>JANNTF010000426.1:0-2165 GCA_031403455.1 Alphaproteobacteria bacterium
TCCGCTCGGCGCGATCCAGCCGATCAACATGCATCACGGGACGTTGAACGCGGTGGTGATGCCGGCGGTGCTGCGCTTCAACGCCGGGGTCAACGGCATCGGCTGGAAATACGCCCGGCTCAAGCGCACGATCGGGCTGTCGGAGCATGCCGATCTTGCCGATCACGTGGCGCAGCTCAATGCGCGGCTCGGTCTGCCCGCGGGGCTTCGCGCAATGGGTGTCACCGAGGCGATGTTCGCCCAGGTGATCCCGCACGCGCTCAAGGACCACACGGCGGCGACCAATCCGCGGCCGTTGACGGCAGAGAATGTCGCGGCGCTGCTGCGCGAGGCGATGTGAGCGTGAAGCTGCGCTCGCGCATCGCCATCGACGGGCTCGATCGCACGCCGCATCGCGCCTTCTGGCGCGCGATGGGGCTGACCGACGCGGATCTCGCCAAGCCGATCGTCGGGGTCGTGTCGAGCCACGGCGAGACGACGCCGTGTTCCCTCACGCTCGGACCGCAAGCCGCGGAGGCGAAGTCGGGCGTGCGCGAGGCCGGCGGTACGCCGCGCGAGTTCACGACCATCGCGGTCTCCGACGGCGTGTCGATGAATCACCAGGGCATGCGGTTCAGCCTGATCAGCCGCGAGCTGATCGCGGATTCGATCGAGGCCGTGATGCGCGGCCATGCCTACGACGCGCTGGTCGGGTTCGGCGGCTGCGACAAGACTCTGCCCGGCGTGATGATGGGCATGGTCCGCTGCAATACGCCGTCGGTCTTCGTCTATGGCGGCAGCGCGCTGCCCGGGCGCTGGCGCGGCAAGGACGTCACCGCGCTCGATGCCTACGAAGGCGTCGGCGCGGTGATGGCGGGCACGATGACCCCTGGCGAGCTCGAGGGGCTGGAGCGCGCCTGCCTGCCGACGATTGGATCCTGCGCGGGCCAGTTCACGGCCAACACCATGGCGATGGTGTCGGAGGCGCTCGGAATCGCGCCATCCGGTTCCGCGATGGTGCCGGCGGTCCACGCCGTGCGCAGCGCGATCGCGCGTGCGGCCGGCCACGCCGTCATGCGCGTGCTGCGCGAGGGCGGCCCCTTGCCGCGCGATCTCGTCACGCGAAAGAGTCTCGAGAATGCCTGCGCCGTGGTTGCGGCGACGGGCGGCTCGACAAATGCCGGCCTGCATCTGCCGGCGATCGCGCACGAGGCCGGCATCCGTTTCACGCTCGACGACGTGGCGGCCGTGTTCAAGCGCACGCCGCTGCTGGCCGATCTGAAGCCAGGCGGGCGTTTCCTCGCCAAGGACGTGCATGAGATCGGCGGCGTCGCGGTGGTCTTGCGCGCGTTGCTCGACGCGGGATGCCTGCACGCGGAGTGTCCGACGATCGACGGGCATACGATCGGCGAGATCGCGCGCGCCGCGGCGGCGCCCGACGGCGACGTGGTCAGGCCGCCGACGCGGGCGCTGTCGCCGACCGGCGGTCTGGTGGTGCTCAAGGGCAATCTCTGTCCGGATGGCGCGTTGCTGAAGGTCGCGGGGCTGAAGCATCTCGTCTTCGAGGGGCCGGCGCGGATCTTCGACTGCGAGGAGGAAGCGATCGCCGTGGTGCATGCGCGCAGCTACGAAGCGGGCGCGGTCCTGGTGGTGCGCAACGAAGGCCCGAAAGGCGGGCCGGGCATGCGCGAAATGCTCGGGCTCACGGCGCTGATCTACGGCCAAGGCATGGGCGAGAAGGTGGCGTTGCTGACCGATGGCCGGTTCTCGGGCGCGACACGCGGCATGTGCATCGGCTACGCCAGCCCGGAAGCGGCGCTTGGTGGGCCGCTGGCGTGGATCCGCGACGGCGACATCATCCGCATCGACGCGCAGGCGGCGACGATCGACGTCAGATTGAGTGACGCCGAGCTGGCGGCGCGGCGTGACGCCTGGCGACAACCGTCGCGCGCGCGGCTGGCGGGATTGCTCGAGAAATACGCGATGAGCGTCGGCCCCGCGCAACTCGGCGCCGTCACGCATGCCGGCGCGGTCGATTGGCCGTTCGAGGAGCCTCCGGGCTCTTGATCGGATCGCGGCAGTGCGGCTCTATGCACGCGATCCGAATCCACACGAGAGGGGAGGCCCCACACCATGAACAGCCTGATCCGTTTGGCCCTTGCCGGGCTGGCGTTCGCCGTCGCCGG
>JANNTF010000427.1:0-2724 GCA_031403455.1 Alphaproteobacteria bacterium
CGCGAGGCGATGGCCCTGCCCCGCCCACATCGCCATCAGCTCGACGCGACCCTGCTTCGCCGCCGCCGCCCGCAACGGTCCCGACAAGGCGCTCTGCACGCTATAATCCGGCGCCGCATCGGCCGATTTGTCCAAGGTCTCGAGCAGGCGGTTGCGCAGCCCGCGGGCGTGGCGTCCCGTGACACCGCGAGTCAGCATCGTGCCCTCGGCGCCGCTCAGCGCGGCCTTGTGCAGCGGATGCGTGCCCGCCTCGGGGCAGGCGAGGAACGCGGTGCCGAGCTGCGCGGCGGAAGCGCCGAGCGCCAGCGCGGCCGCGATCCCACGGCCATCCATGATCCCGCCGGCGGCGATCACCGGAATCGTCACGGCATCGACCATCAGCGGCACCAGCGCCATGGTCCCGATCAGCGATTCCTCGACTGGCCTCAGGAAGCTGCCGCGGTGACCGCCGGCCTCGGCGCCCTGCGCGATCACCGCATCGACGCCGGCCGCCTCGAGGGCACGCGCCTCGTCGGGCGTAGTGGCCGAGGTGACGACGAGAATGCCGCGCCGCTTGCATTCGGCCAGCACCGCCGGCGGCGGCGCTGCGAAATGCGTGCTCAGGATGGCCGGGGCCGCTTCCAGCATGGCGGCGAACTGGGCGTCCTGCGCCTCGCCCCAGGCATTGGGAATCACCGGCGGCGGCAGGCCGAGCTCGGCATGGAACGGCGCCAGGCGTGCCGTGGCGCGCGCCAGCTCATGCGGCTCGGGATTGGTCTGCGGCAGCACGAAGAGATTGACGTTGAACGGGCGCGGCGTGAGCGCGCGGATCGCGGCGCACGCGTCGCGGATCTGAGCCGGCGACAGGAAGGCGGCGCCCAGACTGCCCAGCCCGCCCGCCGCGCTCACCGCGGCGACCAGCTCAGGCGTGGTCGGACCGCCCGCCATCGGCGCCTGGACGATCGGCAGCGCGATCCCGAGCCGTGCGGCGAAGCTGCCGGCGCGCGACGTCACTCCGTCGCCTTGCGCAACAGGAACTCGCGGCCGACCTTCACCGACGCGCGGCCGTCATACTCGATGATGTCCGACGTCGCGTAGGTCTCGGTCCAGACATCCGGCAGGTAGGAGCCGGTTCCGATCACGTCGACGGGCACGTTCGCGACCGCCATCGTCTTGCATTTCGCGGGCGTGAATCCCGACGACGCGACGATCTTCACTTTCGGGAATCCCGCGCCATCGAGCGTGCGGCGCATGTGCCAGATCGAAGCGGCCGAGACGCCGGTACCGACGAGATGGCGCAACTCCGTCTCCGTGCGATAGCCGCGGATCGCCAGCGGCACGTTGCGCTCGAGCACCGCGTAGGAACTCGCGAGATCGAGGCCTTCCATGTAGCGACCGCCATGGGTGTCGAGCCGCACACCCAGCCGCCCGGCGGCGGCCAGCTCCGGGAAGCGCCGACACACCGCCAAGGTATCCGTCACCTCGAGGCCGTAGTAATCGACGAGAACGGTCAGGTCATCGGCGGGAAAGGCCTCGACCATCATCTCCGCGGCGCGCAGCGTGGAGCCGGCATAGCCGATGAACGCGTGCGGCATCGTTCCCTTGCCCACGGTCTGCCCGAAGAACCGCGACGCGCTGTCGGTCGAGCTGCCGATGAATCCCACGGCGCCGACCTCGCGCTTCGCGGCGGCCGAGCCGACCGACGCGGCATAGGCCATCATTTCCGCCATCTCGCCGCCAGCGCAATGGCGCGCATCCATCGCCAGGAACGCCACCTTCGGCAGGTCGACGCACATCGTGTACGCGTTGTAGGCCGCGACGCAGGCCGGGCCGATCTTCTGCAGATACGTCGTCTCCAGATCGACGAGATGAAACAGCGAACCCGACACGTACATCATCGGATCGCCGGCGCCGACCCACTCGCCCTCGTTGTGGTTCGGTTCGATCTCGACACGCGTGCCGCGCTGCGCGGCGATGGTCTCCAACCAATCGACCGCCAGCTTCGGGCAGAACACCACCGGTCGCCGCATGAAGATCGCGTAGGTGACGCGCTTGTCGCCGAATTGCCCGACCGTCTGCTTGGTGCGCAGGAAATAGCGGTCGACCTGGCGCGCGACCTCCGTCTCGCTCGGCCGCGGCTCCGGCAGGATCGTCACGTCAGGACGCGGCCGCGACGGGCCGCAGCGGCGCCGCGAGACGTGAGGCCTTGAGTTCTTCGGCGATCAGGAATGCGAGTTCCAGCGATTGCGTGGCGTTGAGCCGCGGATCGCAATGCGTGTGGTAGCGGTCCGCCAGCGCGCTCTCGGTCACTTCCTGCGCGCCGCCGATGCACTCCGTCACGTTCTGGCCGGTCATCTCAAAATGGACGCCGCCGGCATGCGTGCCTTCCGCCCGATGCACCGCCATGAAGCCGCGCACCTCGGCGAGGATGCGATCGAAGGGTCGCGTCTTGTACCCGGTCGAGGATTTGATCGTGTTGCCGTGCATCGGATCGCAGGACCACACGACTTTACGGCCTTCACGCGCGACCCGGCGCACCAGCGCGGGCAGACGCTCGGCCAGCTTGTCGTGCCCCATGCGGCTGATCAGCGTCAGGCGCCCGGGCTCGTTCTCGGGCGAGAGCAGGTCGATGAGCCGGATAAGTTCGTCGCCATCGACCGTCGGGCCGACCTTCATGCCGATCGGATTCCTGATGCCGCGACAGAACTCGATATGCGCGCCGTCGAGCTGGCGCGTGCGCTCACC
>JANNTF010000428.1:0-1142 GCA_031403455.1 Alphaproteobacteria bacterium
TCGACAGCACCGTGCTGTTGGCGTTCTTGAAGTAATCGGGACCATGCACCCAGCCTGCGCGCACCGGGCCGAAGCTGCGGCTGCCGACCGGCGCATAGCGGCACGAGGCGACGAGCTGCTCCGCCTCGGCACGGCTATTGACCATCGGGCAGATGATGCCGAAGGCGCCGGCATCGAGCAGCTTGCCGATGATGCCCGGCTCGTTCCACGGCACGCGGGCGAGCGGCGTGATCGACGTCGTGGAGATCGCCTGCAGCATCGACACCGCAACCTGGTAATCGACCAGCCCGTGCTGCAGATCGACCGTCAGGGAATCCCATCCCGCCTGCGCCATGTTCTCGGCGGCCGCCGAGCTCGGGATCCCGAGCCAGCCATTCACGACGGCGCCGCCGCGCTGCCAGATGGTCTTGACGTTGTTCTCGCGCATGTCGGTTTCCTCTGTGCCCTTGCCATCCTCTGAAACGAGGTGGTGCGATCTAATCTCTTCCCGGCCTCCGCGCCAAGACAAGATCCACTCGACGGAACCATTTGCTCGCGCTCGACTCGGCGTATAGCGTTTACACGCCACGCTGCGGAGCCAAGCTTCGCGATCGCCCGAGCACGACTAACTAGCCTGAACATCGTGCAGGGCTCAACTGGGAGGAATAGAGATGACGAGATCCAAGCTAACGCGCCGCGGCTTCGTACGTCGCGGCTCAAGCGCCGCCGCTGCCGCTGCCGGCATCACTACGTTCCATGTCCGCGGCGCCCATGCCGCCGGCAAGCTCTCGATGGGGTTCTGGGACCATTGGGTTCCCGGCGCCAACGACACGCTGTCCAAGCTCGTCAATGACTGGGCGGCAAAGGAAAAGGTCGAGGTCTCGATCGACTACATCACCTCGACCGGCAACAAGAACCTGCTGACGATCGCCGCCGAGGGCCAAGCCAAGTCCGGTCACGACTTCCTCGCCTTCCCGACCTGGTATCCCGCGGATTATTCGCGCCAGCTCGAGCCCATGGATGACGTCATGGGCGAACTGATCAAGAAGAACGGCGCCGTCAATGCGACGGTCGAGTATCTCGGCAAGTCGGGCGGCAAATGGATCGCCGTGCCGGCCGCGCCAGGCAGCCAGATGAAGCCGCCCTGCTCGCGAATCGACCTG
>JANNTF010000429.1:0-4084 GCA_031403455.1 Alphaproteobacteria bacterium
ATCGTCTTGGCGCGCGCGGCGTCGGTCAGCAGCGCTTCGGCCTCGAGGATCATGTCGCGTGTCCAGAGAGCCGGGTCCTGCTGGTCGAGCGGAACGAAGCGGCCATCCCAGCTGCGGCGCGCGGGGCGCCGCGCTTCGCAATAGAGCGTGAGGGCGAGCAGGCCCTTGGCTTCGGCGGAAGTCGGCAGGAGTTCGACGAGCACGCGGGCGAGCCAGATCGCCTCCTCGGCGAGACCCTTGCGGCGCGGATCCGCGCCGAGCACGTCCTCCCAGCCCGTGCCGTAAGCGGCGTAGATCGCCGCGAGCACCGCATCGAGGCGGTCGGCCAGCTCCTCCGCATCGGGAATCCGGAAGGCGATGCGCGCGTCCCGGATCTTGGCCTTGGCGCGCACGAGGCGCTGCCCCATCGTCGCCGGCGAAGTGAGGAAGCTCGCTGCGATGCGTGCGGCGTCGAGTCCGAGGACGGTCTGCAGCATCAGCGGCGCCTGGATGGCCGCATCGATCGCCGGATGCGCGCAGATGAAGAGCAGCTTCAATCGATCATCGGGGATCGCCTCGCTTTCGAGCTCGCTCATGACCGGCGCCATCAGCGCGAGCGTCGGCGACGCCGCATCGCGCACGTGATCGTGGCGCCGGTCGTGGCCGAGCTTGCGGCGTGCGGTGGTCAGCAGCCATGCGGCCGGCGAGTCCGGTACGCCGCGGACGGGCCAGACCTGCAGGGCGATCTTGAACGCCTCCGCGAGCGCGTCCTCGGCTGCCGCGACGTCGCGCGTGCGTGCAGCGAGGATCGCCACCAGCTTGCCGTAGGATTCGCGCGCCGCCCGTTCGGCCGAGCGGCGCGCGACCCGCAAAGGATCTTCGGCGCTCACTGCGGCAGCAGCACCGGGCGCACTTCCACCGATGCGTAGGACGCGGCGGGGCTGCGTGCGGCCCATTCCAGCGCGGCATCGAGATCGGGAACCTCGAGGATGACGTAGCCGCCGAGCTGCTCCTTGGTGTCGGGGAGCGGGCCGTCCTGCACCTGTCGCGCGCCGTCGCGGATCCGCACGATCGTGCCGGTATGCGGATCTTGGAGCCCATTGCCGCTCGTCATGACGCCGGCCTTTTGCATGGCGCCGATATAGGAGGTCCAGGCGCCCCAATAGGGACCAGCCTTCGTCGGGTCCTGACGCTCGTCGAACTGACGGGAGGTTTCGCGGAAGATCAGCATGTACTGCATGGTCGACATCCTTCTTGGACGGTCGGTGTGCCGGAGCGCGCACCCTGGATCGCAGACGCGCGGCCGGAAAGGGGCCGGGATCGGCCTCTCGCTTCCATGAGCCGCGAGCGCGGGCGATTTCGACACCACCCGTGAAATTTTCGACAGCCGGTCCGGCGCATCGCGGATACTCCCCGGGAGGTTGTCGCCACCAGACTGACGTCCGAGGAATCCGATCGATGCGCATGTTCGTCGCTGCTCTGGGGACGGAGACCAATACTTTCGCACCGCTTCCCGTGGATCGCGCCGCGTTCGAGCGCGGTTTCTATGCGCCGCCGGGCATGCATCCCGATACGCCGACCCTGACGACCGCGCCGGTCGTGGCGGCGCGCGCGCGGGCGCGGCGCGACGGCTTCACGCTGATCGAGGGCACCGCCACCTGGGCGGAACCCGCCGGTCTCGTCGCGCGCGGCGCCTATGAGAGTCTGCGCGACGAGATCCTCGGCCAGCTGCGTGCGGCGATGCCGGTCGATATCGCGCTGTTCGGTCTGCACGGCGCCATGGTGGCCGATGGCTACGAGGATTGCGAAGGCGATCTGCTCGCTTGCGCGCGCGAGATCGTCGGGCCGGAGGCGATCATCGGCGCCGAGCATGATCTGCATTGCCATCTCACGCCCAAGCGTGTCGCCGCCGCCGATCTGATCGTTCTGTTCAAGGAGTTCCCGCACACCGATTTCCTCGCCCGCGCCGAGGAGCTCGTCGATCTCGCGCTGCGCGCCGCGCGCCGCGAGATCCGGCCGGTCATGGCGCTGTTCGACTGCCGGATGATCGGCGGCGGCTACATGACGAGCCATCCCACGGGCCGCGCTTTCGTCGATCGCGTGCAGGCGCTGGAGGGGCGCGACGGCATTCTCTCGGTGTCGGTCGGCCACGGCTTCCACGCGGCGGACGTGCCGGAAGTCGGCAGCAAGCTGCTGGTGATCGCCGATGGCGATCGGGCCAAGGCCGCCGCGCTCGCCGAGTCGCTCGGCCGCGCGCTCATCGCGATGGGCCGCAGCGGCGTGCCGGCGCACGTGAAACCGGAGCAGGTGGTGGAGGTCGCACGCGCGCATCCCGGTTCGCCAGTCGTCTTCGCCGATCGTTGGGACAATCCCGGCGGCGGTGTGCCCGGCGACGGCGCGATCATGATCGAGACGCTGCTGCGGCACCCGGAGATCCCCGCCGCGATCGGCGTGCTCTGGGATCCGATCGCCGTCGAGTTCTGCAGCGCCGCCGGAGCAGGCGGGAATCTCTGGCTACGCATCGGCGGCAAATCGACGCCCGTCTCCGGCCGCCCGGTCGACGCCCATGTCGTCGTGCACGCCGTGCTGCCGGACCTCGTGATCCCTTTCGAGCAGAGCCTGGTTTCCTTCGGCCCCGCCGCGGCGGTGACCATCGGCGGTCTCGACATCGTGCTCGGCACCAAGCGCACGCAGACCTTCGCGCCGGAGGCGTTCACGAAGCTCGGCATCGACCTGTCCAAGAAGAAGATCGTGGTGGTGAAATCCTCCAACCATTTCCACGCCGCCTTCTCCAAGATCGCCGCCGCCATCCATCACCTCGACACCGGCGGTCCGTTCCCGCCGGACCCGACGCGCGTCACGTACAAGCGCGTGCGGCGCCCGATCGCGCCGCTGGATGCGGATCCCTGGCTTGTCAGCTAGCTCCGCCCAGACACCATTCCCACGCCTCACCATGCCGGAGGGCGCCGTCCGCGCGGCCAGACATGAAGATCACGATCCTCGACGATTATTTCGACACGCTGCGCACGCTGCCCTGCTTCGCCAAGCTGGCCGGGCACGACATCCGGATCTGGAACGATCATGTCCAGGAGCTCGATCCGCTTGCGATGCGCCTCGCCGAGACCGAGGCGCTGGTCCTGATCCGTGAGCGCACGCAGATCAGGGCGTCGCTGCTCGAGCGCCTGCCCCAGCTCAAGCTCATCAGCCAGCGCAGCGTCTATCCGCATATCGACATCGCCGCCTGCACGCGGCTCGGGATCGTGGTGTCGTCGGAGATGCATGCCGGCACGCCGTCCTATGCGGCCGCGGAGCTGACCTGGGCGCTCGTTCTCGCCGCCGCGCGTCGCCTGCCGCAGCAGGTCGCGGCGTTGCGTGCCGGGATCTGGCAGACCGGCGTGGGCGATACGCTGCGCGGCAAGACGCTGGGCATCTATGGCTATGGCCGCATCGGCAGCGCCGTCGCCGGCTACGGCAAGGCCTTCGGCATGAGGGTGGTGGTCTGGGCGCGCGAGGCCTCACGCCAGCGCGCCGCCGCCGAGGGCTGGGAGATCGCCGAGTCGCGCGCCGCATTCTTCGAGCGCTGCGATGTCGTGTCGCTGCACATGCGCCTGGTCGATGCCACGCGCGGCATCGTGACGGCGACGGATCTCGCGCGCATGAAGCCGTCCGCGATGCTCGTGAACACCAGCCGCGCCGCGCTGGTCGCCCCGGGCGCCCTGGTTGCCGCGCTGCGCGCCGGCCGCCCCGGCCTCGCCGCCGTCGATGTCTTCGAGCACGAGCCCATGCTCGATCCCGGGGATCCGCTGCTCACCTTGGACAACGCGATCTGCACCCCGCATATCGGCTACGTCACGCGCGACGAATACGAGCTGCAGTTCTCCGACATCTTCGACCAGATCGTCGCCTACGCCGCCGGCAATCCGATCAACGTCGTGAACCCCGACGTGATGCAGAGCCGCCGGGCGTAGAGCAGGATTCGCTTGAACGCACGGTCGCGCCAGCCAGTGCTCGTCGCCCCTCCTCAAGTCGAGCTACGGCATGCACACATCTATCTCCCGCGCGAAATGCCTGCCTGTGCTCGTCGTCCCTCCTCGAATGAGGAGGG
>JANNTF010000430.1:0-4226 GCA_031403455.1 Alphaproteobacteria bacterium
GCCGGTGCCGCGGACAGGCTGTTCGCCGACGCCGAGAAGGCGCTGGGGCAGGTCGACATCCTCGTCAACAACGCCGGATTGACGCGCGATGGATTGGCCATGCGCATGAAGGACGACGACTGGCAGAAAGTGATCGACGTCAATCTTTCGGCGGGATTTCGCCTCGCGCGCGCCTCGATGCGCGGCATGCTTAAGCGTCGATGGGGACGCATCATCGGAATCACCTCGATCGTCGGCGTGACCGGCAATCTCGGTCAGGCGAATTACGCGGCTGCCAAGGCCGGCATGATCGGCATGTCGAAGGCGTTGGCTCAGGAGCTCGCGTCGCGTGGGGTCACGGTCAATTGTGTCGCGCCGGGCTTCATCACCACGCCGATGACCGACGGTCTGAGCGACGCGCTGCGTCAACGCCTGCTGGCGGCCATCCCGATCGGCCGTCTGGGTCAGGTCGACGACATCGCCGCCGCGGTGGTCTATCTCGCCTCCGAGGAGGCCGGCTACGTCACCGGCCAGACGTTGCACGTCAACGGCGGTATGGCCATGATCTGACGCGCTTATCTGAACAGGCAGTCGGCACCGTGCGGCGTTGGCAAGGGCAAGTCGCTTGTGTTAAGCACGCGGCCCGTTTTATGGGCAACGCTGGTGCCGGCGTTGCGACTCCGGTAGAGCTTCCGGAGAGTCTAGGATCGACCGATGGCCGGTGGAACGACAACCAGCTAGCGCAGGACAGGCCGCTAGCGAAACTGTGAGAGAGGCAAATTAGATGAGCGACATCGCCGAGCGTGTGAAGAAGATCGTGGTCGAGCATCTGGGTGTGGATGAAACCAAGGTCACCGAGAATGCGAGCTTCGTCGACGATCTCGGGGCCGATAGCCTCGATACCGTCGAGCTGGTGATGGCGTTCGAGGAGGAATTCGGCTGCGAGATTCCGGACGATGCCGCCGAGAAGATCATGACCGTGAAGGATGCGATCGCCTATATCGACTCGCACAAGTGACCCCATAGGACGCGGCCCGGGCTCGCCGGAGGTTTGGCAATGCGACGGGTGGTAGTGACGGGGCTCGGCCTTGTGACGCCGTTGGGATGCGGCGTCGAAGTGACGTGGAAGCGCCTCGTCGCAAGCGAGTCCGGCATCGGATTGATCCAGAGTTTCGACGTTTCCGATCTCGCGGCGAAGATCGCGGGCATGATTCCGATGGGCGAAACCGCCGCGGGACGGTTCAACGCGGATGATTGGGTGGCGCCGAAGGATCAGCGCAAGATCGATCCGTTCATCCTGTTCGGCATCGCTGCGGCGGAGATCGCGATCCGCGATTCCGGCTGGAAGCCGACCACCGACAACGACCGCGAGCGTACCGGGACGATGATCGGATCCGGGATCGGCGGTCTGCAAACGATCTATGACGGGTCGATCACCCTGAAGGAAAGAGGGCCCCGGCGCGTCAGCCCCTTCTTCATTCCCTCGGCGCTGATCAATCTCGTCTCCGGCCAGGTTTCCATCAAGCATGGCTTCATGGGCCCCAATCATGCGGTGGTAACGGCATGCTCGACGGGTGTTCACGCGATCGGCGATGCCGCGCGGCTGATCGCGATCGATGATGCCGATGTGATGATCGCGGGATCCTCGGAAGCCGCCGTGTGTCGGCTGGGGGTCGCCGGTTTCGCCGCGGCACGCGCGCTGTCGACGGGGTTCAACGACACTCCGACCAAGGCGTCGCGTCCCTGGGATCGCGATCGCGACGGGTTCGTGATGGGCGAGGGAGCCGGCGTTCTCGTGCTCGAGGAGTTGGAGCACGCCAAGCGTCGCGGCGCGAAGATCTACGCCGAGATCACCGGCTACGGCATGTCCGGTGACGCCCACCACATCACGGCGCCTCCCGAGGACGGCAATGGCGGGTTCCGCTCGATGCGCAATGCGCTCAAGCGGGCCCAGCTCAATCCCGAGGACATCGACTACGTGAACGCGCACGGCACGTCGACGCCGTTGGGCGATGAAATCGAGCTCGGCGCCGTGAAGCGGCTCTTCGGTCCGCACGCCTACAAGCTCTCGATGTCCTCGACCAAGTCGGCGATCGGTCATCTGCTCGGCGCGGCGGGCAGCGTCGAGGCGATATTCTGCATCCTGGCGATGCGCGATCAGGTGGCGCCGCCGACCTTGAATCTCGAGAATCCATCGGCGAGCTGCGACATCGATCTGGTGCCGCTCGTCGCGAAGCCGCGTCGAATTCGCCACGCGCTGTCGAACTCGTTCGGTTTCGGTGGCACGAACGCGAGCGTCATCATTTCGCAGTTCAACTGAGGGGGCGAAGCCGGTGCGGATGCTCGGCCGAATCCTCGTCTGCCTGGTGTTCCTCGTGATCACGCTGGGCGTGGTCGGCGGCGCCTTCTGGCAGCGTTATACGTCCCCCGGGCCGGCAGCGAAGAACGCGACCTTCATGGTGCCCAAGGGTGCGGGGCTCGAGGAGGTCTCGGTCCGGCTCGCGGAAGCGGGCCTGATCGCCGATGCGAAGGTGTTCGCGATCGGCGCGTCGATCGAGGGCCTGTCTCGCCGCTTCAAATTCGGCGAGTTCGATTTTCCTGCCCATGTCAGCCCGCGTGCGGCGGCTGAGATCATCGCCAATGGCAAGGTGATCCAGCGCCGTCTGACCATCCCGGAGGGCTTCACGGTCAAGCAAGTTATGCTTCTCCTCAATCGCGCCGAAGGGCTGGAGGGCGAAGCCATATTGCCGCCGGAGGGCACGCTGCTTCCGGACACTTGGTTCTATAGCTGGGGCGACACCCGCGAGAAATTCGTCGACCGTCAGCGCCAGGCGATGAAACGCGTCGTGCAGGAGCTGTGGCCGCAACGGACTGCCGGCCTTCCCCTGAAATCGGTGCAGGAGGCGCTTATCCTCGCGTCGATCGTGGAGAAGGAGACGGCGGTCGCGGCGGAGCGTCCGCGTGTGGCCGGCGTGTTCATCAATCGTCTCAAGCGCAATATGCGCCTGCAGGCCGATCCCACCGTCGTCTACGGACTCAACGACGGCGCGGGGCCGATGGATCGTCCGATTTCGCGCGCGGATCTGGAGACCCCGCATGCCTGGAACACATACGTCATCGATGGATTGCCGCCGACGCCGATCGCCAATCCCGGCCGCGCCTCGATCGAGGCGGTGTTGAAGCCGCTGGCGAGCGACGAGCTGTATTTTGTCGCCGATGGGACGGGGGGACACGTCTTCGCGCGTACGCTCGCGGATCACTCACGAAACGTCGAGCGCTTGCGCGCGCTCGAACGCCAGCGGGCGCCGCGGGCCAATTGACGGGCGCGTCAGCGCGCCTCGGCGCTGCGCTTGCGCGGAAGACGGGCCATCAGCCGATCGAGGATCGGCTCGGGCAGTGCCGCCATCAGGCGCAGGATCCAGTAGAGGCGCCGGGGAAAGACGATGCGGGCGCGGTTGCGCGCCAGACCGCGCGCGATGGTGGTGGCGGCGCGTTCGACCTCCATCAGGAACGGCATCGGGAATGGATTGCGATCGGTCATCGGGCTGCGCACATAGCCCGGGCAGATCACGTTGATCGCGATGCCGCGCGGCGCGTAGTCCGGCCGCAAGGCTTCGCCCCAGACCCTGACCATCGCCTTCGACGCGCAGTAGCCGGGAGCGCCGGGAAATCCTCTGAACGAGGCGAGCGAACTCATGAGCGCGATCTGGCCCGCACCGCGTCGCGACATCTCGACGAGTGCCGGTTCCACCGTATTCATCAGGCCCTGGACGTTGATCGCCATGATGGCCGTGCGCTGCGCGCGGGATTCCAGGAGACCGTCAGCGCCGGCCCGACCGCCTGTCCCGCCGGATATCCCCGCATTGGCGATCACCAGATCGAGCGGCGCCGCGCGGTGGGAAGCCGTGATCCAAGCCGCCATCGCGTCCGCGTCGGTGACGTCGATCACCGCCGCGATCGCCTGCGCGCCTCGGTCGCGGCAGGCTTGCGCGACGTCCTCGAGCCGCGTCGCGTCGCGCCCACCCAGCGCCAGCGAAATTCCTGGGCGGGCGTAGTGCAGCGCAAGGGCGGCCCCGATTCCGCTCGAGGCTCCCGTGATCAGGACGCTGGCCGGCGCATGCATGTGTGTTCCGTTCAAGTGGGGACGAAACGACTCTATAGTCGCGCGGCATCGAGTCCGCCAAACCGGCGCTCGACGAGTTTGAGAGGATGGGCGTGGCCGTTTCGAGCATGACTGGTTTTGCCCG
>JANNTF010000431.1:0-2977 GCA_031403455.1 Alphaproteobacteria bacterium
CCTCGTGCACGGCGTGCGGATGACACAAACGGCCGTGGACGATACAGGCGCGCCCCAAACGCGGCAAGCAACGTGGCTCACGTCTCTTCATCTTGGCTTCACCAATCCAGTTTACCCACAGCCCACGCCGCTTCGCCTAAGATCTCCCCTCTTCACTTCTCGGATCGTTCAGGTCATGCGCCAGGTCATCGTCGCCTTCTCCCTCGCTCTCCTCGCCACCGGGGCGGCGCACGCGCAGGAAAGCGCGTCGGAGGAGCCGCTCGCCACGATCGAGACCGCCCCGTCGCGCGCCTTGCCGATGGGGACGCGCAGCGTTCCCGCGCTCCTGAGCGCCAGCGAACGTGACGTCCTGCGGCGCGCCTTCAACGCTGTCGATTCGGGGCGGTGGGAGGAAGCGCATGCCGCGGCGGCAAGCAACGCGCTCGGCGCCAAGATCATCCGTTGGCTCGACATGCAGCGCCCGGCGGGCGGCTACAGCTTCGATGTGCTTGCCGATTTCATCGCTCGCAACCCCAGCTGGCCGGCGCAGGAGATGCTGCTGCGTCGCGCCGAAGAAGCGCTCGCAACGTCGAACGACGATTCCCGCGTGCGCGCCTGGTTCAACGACCGCAAGCCGTTGACGGGCACCGGCGCGTTGCGGCTTGCCGAAGCCCTGCAGCGCAGCGGCGACCGTCAAGGCGCGGCCCAGCTGCTTCGGGACGCCTGGCGCGACATGCCTCTTGGCGAACGCCAAGAGCAGGACATCTTGCAGCGCTTCGCCGGTTACCTCACGCCTGCCGATCGTTGGGCGCGGGTCGATCGCGCTTTGTGGGAGAAGCGCTACGCCGACGCGCAGCGTCTGGCGAGCACGGTCGAGCCGGGCGAACGCATCCTCATCAACGCACGCATGAAGCTGGCCCGCGACGGCGACGATGCCGCGGACGCGGCGCATGCCGTGCCCAGCGCGCTCGCCCGCGACCCCGGCCTCCTCTACGAACGTGCGCGCTACAACCGGCGCAACGGATTCGAACCCGAGGCGCTGGCCATCCACCAGCAGGCGCAGCTCCCATTGGGCCGGCCGCAGATCTGGTGGCGCGAGCGCGAGTGGTTCGTCCGGCGGCTGCTGCGCGACGGGCGTGATCGCGAGGCTTTCGATCTGGTCAGCCGGCACGGCCTGTCGCCCGAGCACGGCCAGCCCCATGCCGAAGCGCAGTTCCTGATGGGCTGGATCGCGCTGCGACGATTGAATCAGCCGGACCGCGCGCTACCGAGTTTCGGGACACTCCATGCGACATCGCGTTTTCCCGTGACCCTGGCCCGCGCCGCCTACTGGGCCGGCCGTGCGGACGAGGCCGCGGGACGCCTCGATGCCGCGCGCGACTGGTATCGCAAGGCCGCAGGCTATCCGGTCACGTATTACGGCCAGCTCGCGATATTGCAGTTGGCGCCGGAGTCACGTCCGGTGGCTGCCAATCTGCCGCCGCCTTCGCGCGAGGAACGCGCCGAGTTCGATCGCAGCGAGCTCGTGCGCGCCGCACGCATGTTGTCCGATATCGGTGAACCGGATCGCATGAAGCATTTCCTGCGCCGCCTGGTCGATGTCGCGCAAACCCCCGGCCAGCATCGCGCCGTGGCGCAGCTCGCGCTCGGCCTTGGCCGCCCCGATCTCTCGGTGTCGGTCGCCAAGCGCTCGGCGCAGCGAGCCGGCGTGATGGTCGCCGATGAAGGCTGGCCCGTGATCGATCTGCCGGGAGGCGATGCGCCCGAGCGCGCATTGGTGCTCGCGACGATCCGACAGGAAAGCGCCTTCGAAGCCGACGCGATCAGCCATGCCGGCGCCCGCGGCCTGATGCAGCTGATGCCTGCCACCGCGCGCGGTGAAGCGGCGAAACTCGGGCGGAGCGATCACTCGCTGGTGCGCCTCACCGCCGACCCGGCCTACAACGTTACCCTGGGTCGGAGCTATCTCGCGGGATTGTTGGACATGTACAATGGTTCACCGCTGCTCGCTCTCGCCGCCTATAACGCGGGGCCGGGACGTGCTGCACAATGGATTCGCGAGAACGGCGATCCACGCAGCACGGCGGTAGACGCCATCGACTGGGTGGAGTTGATCACGATCGAAGAGACACGCAATTACGTGCAGCGCGTGATCGAGAACCAGCAGGTCTATCGACGCAAGCTCGGTCAGCGAAACTGGGTTGCTCAGCTCCAGCGCGATCTGGGGAAGGACAGGCGATGAGGCTGAAGATCGAAGCCGACGCGATTGTCTTCGACGCCTACGGAACGCTGTTCGACATCGCATCGACGGCGCGGCGCAATGCCGGCAAGCTGGGCGCGCAGTGGGCCGAGTTCGCGACCACGTGGCGGCGCAAGCAGCTCGAGTACACGTGGCTTCGTACCTTGATGGGACAACATCTGGATTTCTGGCACATCACCGGCGAGAGCCTGGACTATGCAATGGCGGCGCATGGCATCACTGATCTGGGACTACGCGCGGCGCTGATGGAGCAAACGCTCGCGCTCGATGCCTACCCCGACGTGAAGCCCACGCTCACCAGCCTGCGCGGCGCGCGCAAAAAGGCGATCATTCTCTCGAACGGCACATTGAGCATGTTGATCGCCGCGATGAGCAGCGCTGGCCTGGCGCCCTTGATGGATCCGCCGCTTTCGGTCGAGAGTGTCGGCGTGTTCAAACCACATCCTCGCGTCTATCAACTCGCGGTCGATCGGCTGGGCCTACCGGCACAAAGGATATGCTTCGTTTCGGCGAATGGATGGGACGCTTGCGCCGGTGCGGCGTTCGGGTTCAAGGCGATCTGGATCAACCGGACCCAGGCGCCTGCGGAGCGATTGCCGGGCAACCTGGCCGCGACGGTTGGCGGCGTTGGCGATATCCTCGACCTCCTTGGTGTTTGAGAAGGCCGGCTCGGTGGTCGAAGCGCCGACTTATGCGAATGTCGAAGCAGCCGCGCGTCGGATCGCCGGCGTGGCGGTG
>JANNTF010000432.1:0-4972 GCA_031403455.1 Alphaproteobacteria bacterium
GCCGAGCGTGACGTGGCCGATGGAGAACGGTGCGGCGTCCAGCGCTTGCGCCTCGTCGTCGAGCAGCTTCAGGCAGGCGCGCGTCTTGACGTCGAACGCGTTCCACGTCACGCCAATCGATCGCGACAATCTGCGCGATCATGCTCTGCGGTCTCGCCGCCGTGGCCAGCGCACAGCATCGCGTCGGCGAAGTGTCGACGACGTTCCGCTTCATCGGCCCCAACGACAAGATCGTGGTCGAGCGCTACGACGACCCGAAGGTGGAGAACGTGTCCTGCTATCTCAGCCGCGCCGATACCGGCGGTCTGTCGGGTGCCGTCGGACTGGCGGAGGATCCGGCGCGATTCTCGATCGCCTGTCGCGCGACCGGACGGCCCAAGATCGTCAAGGAGATCGATCGTTCGCGCGATGGCGAGATCGTGTTCGACCAGCGTTCGTCGGCGTTGTTCAAGGAGATCCGCATCACGCGGTTCCTGGATGAACAGAAGCGCGTGCTGATCTATCTCGTCTGGAGCACGCGGGTGCTGTCGACCGACGGCAGCCCGTTCAACAGCGTGACCGCGGTCCCGCTCGAGTAGCGCGCCGTTGACGCCCCGCTCGGCGTAGTCGACGATCCCGCCCAGGTTTCGTCGCCTGAGCCGGGAGGGATTCATGAACAAGCTGACTGGAATTTTCGCTGCCTGCGCGCTCGCCGTCGCACTTGGCGTCGTTGGACCTGCTTCGGGGCAGACGCCCGCTCGCTCGCTGGTGGTCGCCAAGAACATCTCCGACATCATCAGCCTCGATCCGGCGCAGACCTTCGAGTTCACCGGCGGCGAGATCGTCTCGAACATGTATGACCGTCTCGTGCAGTACGACGTCGACGAGCCGACGCGGCTCCTCCCCGGCCTCGCGGAGAAATGGAGCGTGACGGGCGACGGGAAGACCATCGTGTTCACCCTGCGCGACGCCAAATTCGCGTCCGGCAATCCGGTGCGGCCCGAGGATGTCGTGTTCTCCTTCGCCCGCGTGATCAAGCTCAAGAAATCCCCGGCCTTCATTCTCGGTCAGCTCGGCTGGACGCCCGAGAATGTCGAGCAAATGGTCCGCAAGACCGGCGCGCGCGAAGTCAGCGTCGCCTTCACCGGCAGCTTCTCCTCGGCCTTCGCGCTCAACGCCATCGCCGCGCGCCCCGGCGCGATCGTCGATCAGATCGAAGTCATGAAGAACGAGAAGGACGGCGACATGGGCAATGGCTGGCTGGCGCAGAATTCCGCCGGCTCGGGCCCGTTTCGCCTGCAGCGCATCCGCGCGGCGGAGATCGCCACGCTGGCGGCCAATCCCACGCATTTCCGTGGGGCCCCGCAGCTGAACCAGGTGATCTATCAGCATGTGCCGGAGGCGGGCGCGCAGCGCCTGCTGCTCGAGAAGGGCGATGCCGACATCGCGCGCGACATCGGTCCCGACGATCTCGAAGTCGTCGGCAAGAAGCCCGACCTGCGCGTCGTGCGCTTCCCGGCGGCGACGATCCACTTCTTCACGCTCAATCTGAAGCACGAGAAGCTGCGTAACCCCGCGATCTGGGAGGCCGTGCGCTACCTCGTCGATTACGACGGCATGGCCGACAAGCTGCTGCGCGGCACGATGCGCGTGCATCAATCCTTTCTTCCCGTCGGCTTCCCCGGCGCGATCGAGGACAAACCGTTCAAGCTCGACGTCGCCAAGGCGCGCGAGATTCTCACCAAGGCCGGGATCGGCGAGCTTCAAGTCGAGATGGACGTGATCGACGGCCAGCCCTTCAACGGGATGGCGCAGGCGCTCCAGGCGACGATGGCGCAGGCCGGCATCAAGCTCTCGATCGTTCCCGGTGCGGCGGCGCAGGTGATCTCGAAATACCGCGCGCGCTCGCATCAGATGATGCTGATCTACTGGAACCCGGATTTCATGGACGCGCATTCCAACGCCAAGGCGTTCGCCTACGCGACCGACATTTCGGATGCGGCGCCGCAATCGACCACGACCTGGCGCAACACGTGGCTGATTCCCGAATTGTCGAAGCGCACGATGGATGCGCTCGCCGAATCGGATCCCGCCAAGCGCGCTGAGCTGTATCGCGCGCTGCAGCGCGACGTGACGAAGGAGTCGCCGATCGTCGTGATGTTCCAGGCGCAGAACGCAGTCGCCATGCGCGCCAATGTGAAGGGCTACAAGCAGGGCGTGGTCAACGACCTGATCCTCTATCACGGCGTCAGCAAGTGATACGCGGCGCGGCGCGCGGTGCGGCGCTCGCCGCACTGCTCCTCGCCGGCGGGACGGCGAGTCAGGCGGCGGGCCTGCGCATCGGCCTGCAGAGCGACCCCGATGGGCTCGACCCGGCGACCGGCACCAGCTTCACCGGGCGCATCGTCTTCGCCGCGTTGTGCGACAAGCTCCTCGACATCGACGAGAAGATCGAGTTCACGCCCCAATTGGCGCGCAGCTGGGCGTGGTCCCAGGACGGTCTGACGCTGAGCTTCAAGCTGCGCAGCGACGTGCTGTTCCATGACGGCGAGCGCTTCGATGCGACGGCCGCCAAGGTCAATCTCGATCGCTACCGCACAGCGAGCGAAAGCCGACGCAAGGCGGAGCTCAAACCCGTCGCGGCGATCGAGGCGGTGGATGCCGAGACGCTGGTCCTGCGCCTCTCGGAGCCCTATGCGCCGCTGCTCGCCGTGCTGGCGGATCGCGCTGGCATGATGATGTCGCCCAAGGCGCTGGCGGAAGCCGGCCCGCGGATCGCGGCGAATCCGGTATGTTCAGGGCCGTTCAGATTCGCGCGGCGCGTGCCGCTGGAGCGCATCGTGCTCGAGCGCTTCGATCGCTACTGGAACGCCGCCGCGGTCCATCTCGACTCCGTCACGTTCACCATGATCCCGGACAATTCGGTGCGGCTCGTCAATCTGCGCGCCGGACAGCTGGATCTCGTGGAGCGCGTCGCACCGAGTGACGTGAAGACCGTGCGCAGCGATGCGCGACTGAAGCTCGCGACCGTCACCGGCCTCGCCTATCAATCGATCCTGATCAATGTCGGCCATGGCGAGAAGGCGACGGGTCCGCTCGGCCGCTCGGCCAAGGTGCGCGCGGCGTTCGAGGCGTCGCTCGATCGCGGCATCCTCAATCAGGTCGTGTTCGAAGGCATCTTCACGCCGAGCAATCAGGCCGAGGCGCCGGGCACGCGGTTCTTCAATGCCGACCGTCCGGTGCCGCCGCGCGACGTGGCGCGGGCCAGGGCGCTGCTCAGGGAAGCCGGCTTCGAGCGCGTCGCCTTCACCCTGCGCGTGGTCAATAGCCCGGCCGATGCGCAGGTCGGCGAGGTGATCCAATCGATGGCGGCCGAGGCGGGCTTCGACGTCAAGATCGAGGCGACCGAGGCCGGCACCTTCGTCGCGGCGACGGAGCGCGGCGATTTCGAGGCGGCGATCGGCATCTGGAGCGGCCGCGCCGATCCCGACGGCAACATCACGATCTGGATCCAGTGCGACGGCGCGATCAATCGCGGCCGCTACTGCAACCGTGAACTCGACGGCTTGTTCCGTGACGCGCGCAGCGTCAACGACGTGACGGCGCGTCAGGCGCTCTATCGCCGTGCGAGCCAGATCTATCTCGATGAGCGACCCCTGCTCGGGCTCTACCATTACACGTGGATCTGGGGCATGAGCGAGAAGGTCACGGGCTTCGTGCCGCATCCCGATGGGTTGATCCGTCCGCAGGGTCTGCGCATCCGCAATTGAGGAGACCAGCGTGAGCCAAACAGACCTCCGGGGCCAGGTCGCCCTCGTGACCGGCGCCGGCCGCGGCCTGGGCCGCGCTTTCGCCGAGACCCTCGCGCGGCTCGGCGCGTCGGTCGCCATCCACGGCATGCGCGAACAGGGGCCGGCCGAATACGGCGAAGGCACCACGCTGACCGCGACCGCGCTGGACATCGCCACGCAATACGGCGTGAAGACCAAACGCGTGCTGGGCGATCTCACGCGCATGGACGAGGTCGAGCGCGTGGTTGCCGAGTCGGTCGCCGCGCTCGGCCCGATCGACATTCTCGTCCACAACGCCGGCGGCGACATCGCGGCGGCGGGCGGCAAACCCAATCCGAACGACTGCATCGGCATCAAGGAAGCGGATGTGCGCGCCGTCCTCGACCGCAATCTGCTGAGCACGATCTTCGTCTGCCAGCGCGTGGCGCCCGGCATGATGGCGCGCAAGCGTGGACGCATCGTCACGCTCAGCTCGGTCGCCGCCTTCAAGGGGCGCGACCAGGCGGCGATCTATGCGACGTCCAAGGCGGCGGTCGTGCACTACACGCGCTGCCTCGCCGAGCAGATGCGCCCCTATGACGTGACCGTGAATTCGATCGCGCCGGGCGACACGCGCACGGGACGCTTCGTGGGCACGCGCGCCGTCGACGCCAAGCGCATGGTGACCGAGGGCACGCTCGATCGCGTCGCGATGGTCGACGAGGTCGCGCGCGCCGTCGAGTTCTTCGCCGGCCCGATGGGCGCCTTCGTCACCGGACAGATCCTGCGCGTCGATGGCGGCATGCAGCTCTGGCCGGCGTGAACATCTAGTCGTCCCTCCTCGACTCGAGCTACGGGATGCACACATCTATCTCCCGCGCGAAATGCCTGCCTGTGCTCGTCGTCCCTCCTCGAATGAGGAGGGACAGGCGATCTCGCGAAGGCGGGATCGCCGGGGTGGTGAGAGTCCACGGCGTTACGTCACAAGCATCATTCGCGCCACGCCACCACGCGCCCAGAGGCGCTGCTGCGAGGTGTGCTGCGCGATCCGTGGGACGCGCTTCACAAACGACGAGGTGGAAATGAACGCGTTGGCGTCGTGGCAGATGTCGAGGTGGCGCCGGATCACTGACTCACCACCCCGCGCGCTTCGCGCGCTGCCCCTCCTCGAGTCGAGGCGGGGCGACGAGAATTCGTGGAGTCGTCCCTCCTCGACTCGAGGA
>JANNTF010000433.1:0-5998 GCA_031403455.1 Alphaproteobacteria bacterium
ATCTTCCGGACCGGGGATGACCGAAATCGAGTAGTGGAACGGGCGGTCCAGGTCATCGTCGCGGCGTCGACGAAATTCGTTGACGAGCCAATACAACATGACGTGTTCGCTATCCTGCGTGGAGGCCGCCACGGTATTGCCAAACGAAAACAGGGTGCGGACGCCAATGGGATGCAGTTTTACATCAAGTCGATACGCACCCTCCGCATCGGCATTGGGCAGCGCGTCGAGCCGCATTCTGTCGTGCCGCATCCAGTGACCCGAGACGTACTCTTCCAGTGCGGCCCCGCGAAACAAGGGATCGGATCCCAGGAACGCGTTGCCTTCAGCGCCGGTCATGGGCCGGCCATCCGGATGAAACAGGCGGACCTCGAGAGCGGGTTCATTGCTTTCCAGAATCTCCCCGACATCGCCCAGACGAATCTGATCGGTGAACCCTGTCAGCGCCCGCGCAGCTCCGATAGGCAAATCGCCGAACAGTGACAACTGCACCCGCCAGATGCGCGGCGTGAGTAAGAACACCAGTCCCGCCAGCGCGATCGACAGGCACGTGATCGCCAGCGTGCTGCCGAACATTCGCACGTTGAGCGAGCCCCCGTATAAATCCTGCGACACCCCCGCGCGGGATTGTCCCTTGTGCAGCCGGGTCGACTTGTTCTGACGAATCACATCCCGAGATCGCAAAACGGCTCAAGCGAGCGGAGGGGCATCTGCGCAGTGTGATCGAGATGATCGAGTCCGCGCGCCCGTGCCTCGATGTCGCGCAACAGCTTCACGCGGTTGAGAAAGCCATCGGTCAGGCGAAGCGAACCTTGATTCAGGATCATCTCGACCATTGCCTTGAGGACGTCGTCGGACCGCTGGAACGCGAGCAGCGCCGCTCGATCGACGAGTTCAAGGAAATCACCAAGTACCTGTGAGAGTCTGATGCCGTCCTTCGCGGATTTGATTCAGCAGAGTTCTAGCCATGCATGGCTATTCATCCCGAGCGCGATCCTACTTGGGGCACTGCATGGGTTGGAGCCAGGTCATTCCAAGACGATGATGGCAGCCTTCATTGTCGCGATCCGCGGGACCGTGACGCAGGCGCTGCTGCTCGGGCTCGCGGCTACGGTCTCACATACGCTGGTCGTCTGGATCATTGCATTGGGCGGCATGTATGTCTGGCGAGGCGTCGATGTCGAGACGTTCGAGCCCTATTTCCAACTCGCCTCAGCTGCCATCATCATCGGCATCGCGCTGTGGATGCTCTTGCGCACATGGAGGGGACAGCAGCGCGCCAGTGCAGCGGCGGGCCGCGACGGGCACGACCATGGTCATCACGGGCATGCTCATGGCGAGGATATCCGCCACATCGACACCGGCCATGGCATGGTCGCGGTCGAGATCTTCGAGGACGGCGTGCCGCCGCGCTGGCGCCTGCGCACGAAGCACGGCCTCGCCTGGGCAGCCGCGGACGTGACCGTCGTCACCGAGCGGCCGGACGGGGTGCGGCAGGCGTTCACCTTCGCCGACCGTGGCGGCTATCTCGAATCCGTCGACAAGATCCCTGAACCGCACGAGTTCATGGCGCGGGTCAGCCTCGGACATGGCGGCCACACCCATGACTACGACCTGTCCTTCGACGAAGGAGGACACGGCCACGACCATATGCATGAGGAACTGCACGGCCTCGAGGTCACGACCGACGGCTATCAGGACGCACACCAGCTGGCCCATGCCAACGACATCCGCCGCCAGTTCGCCGACCGCAACGTCACGACATGGCAGATCATCATGTTTGGCCTGACCGGCGGATTGATTCCGTGCCCCGCCGCGATCACCGTCCTGCTTCTGTGCGTTCAACTCAAAGAGTTCGCCCTCGGCTTCGCCCTAGTGCTGTGCTTCTCGATCGGCCTCGCGATCACGCTCGTCACGGTCGGCGCCACGGCGGCCCTGAGCGTTCGCCATGCAACCAAGCGATGGTCGTCGTTCTCGACTTTTGCTCGTCGGGCTCCATACTTCTCCAGCATCCTCATCATCGTGGTCGGCATCTATGTCGGCTATCACGGTTGGGCCGGCCTGTCGGCGCAGGCCACGGCTGTCTTGCCCGAGACGATGTCCGTTCCGGCGGGTGGCTGAGCCACCGCTACACCGGCGCCTCGCCAATCTTGGCGTGTACCCGGTGCCTATGATCTACTTCACGTCATCAAAGCACTGCGCCTGCGCGACCTGGGGTCGCGGCATTGTCCAGCGCTCGCATGACACGACTTGATCGGGAATAGGGGACCTGAGATGCGCCGATTGCCATTGCTCCGTCGGATAGCCGCACTTCTGCTGACGATCGGCATCGCGCTGGTGGGCGCCACGTCGAACGCTGTCGCACAGAGTTCTTTGAGCGCGGGCTACGCGGCCGGTGATTCGAAGCTGACGCCGCAGGAGCGCGCGGGCAAGGAGATCTGGTTCTTCGCCACCGCGTTCAACGATCGCTTCTTCACCTATTCCTATCCGCAGCGGCTCGGCGCCTCGATCGACTGGTACAAGATTCTCGGTGCGCCCTATCGCAACGATCTGTTCCAGGCCTGGGGCGCGATCCCCGATCCGGATTGCTGCGTTCCAGGTGCAGCGGACTGCAAGGCGAAATCGACGGAAGAGACCTACGGCTTCCTCTACTGCCCCGGCGACGACGCGCTGCTGAAATCGGTCGGGCGCGAGGAGTATCGCGATCCCGGCTGCGACTTCCAGGACTCGCCCTACAGCATGTCGACGCCGCACGGCGCCACCGACCAGCGGCAGGACCGATGCGACCTGCGCTTCGGCACCTCGACGGGCGCACTGGGCCTGCGCAAATTTCCCAACCCGCGCTTCAATGCGCAAGCCTGGCGTAAGCTCAACGGCTCGCTCGCGTCGTGGGAGGGCTATCGCCAGTCGCTGTCGACGGATCCGAAAAAGGCGGACTCGCGCACCAACCGTCTATTCGACGCCGCGATCGAACCGCCCTTCCGTATCGGCATGGCCTGCGGCGCCTGCCACATCGCGTACGACCCGAACAACGCGCCCGCCGACATGAACAATCCCAAATGGGAGAATATCGACGGGCTGGTCGGCAACCAGTACAGCCGCGTCTCGCAGATGCTCGGCTCGGGCCTGCAGCAGCACCGTCTGGAATGGCAGCTGATCGCGGTGTCGCGGCCAGGCGTCGTGGACACCTCGGCCTTGCCGATGGACACCGCGATGAACCCCGGCACGATGAATTCGATCATCAACCTCGCGAAGCGGCCGCTGCACGAACATCTCGTCAACAAATGGCGCAAGGCCGCGAGCTGCCCCGCCGGAGCCGATGACGCCGCGTGCTGGTGCGAGCCCGGCAAGCCAGGTAAATGCTGGGAGCGCAGCGAGAAGCGCGAGATGGTGCACAACATCCTCAAGGGTGGCGAGGATTCCATCGGCGCCCTCGAGGCGATCCAGCGCGTCTATTTCAATATCGGCTCCTGCGCCGAGCAATGCTGGATGAACCACATCCCCGATCTGCGTGTCGCCGATCCGGCGCAGCGCAATTACGGCCAGACGCCGTTCGACATCGGCCAGTGCCGGCGCGACTGCGCGAGCTTCCGCGCGATCGAGGATCGCCTGGAGGACGTGGCGGCCTTCTTCTTCAGCGCGCGGCCGACCGATCTGTGGAAGGCGCGGCGGCTGCCGACTGCCAAAGACCTCGACGGCCAGCTCGAGCGTGAGTTCGGCACCGGCGCCGTCGCGTCAGGCCGCCGTGTCTTCGCGACGACCTGCGCCAGCTGCCACTCGAGTCAGGCCGGGCCGTACGAGAACGTCGATTTCCACGCCGTCGATCCGAAGGACCCGAGCTTGCGCGTCGACTTCCTCAGCAGCGACCGGCCGATCCTGGCGACGCGCGTCGGCACCTATCGCGGCCGTTCGCTGCACTCGAACCACATGCCCAGCCGCGTCTGGGAGCAATATGCGTCGCGCACCCTGCATGAACGCGCGCCCGACCCGGCGGCGCCCGAGCTGCTCAAGGGCAGCGGCCGCGGCTATTACCGGCCGGTCTCGCTGCTGAGCGTGTGGGCCCATGCGCCGTTGATGCACAACAACGCGATCGGGCCGGAGGTCTGCGGCAAGCCCACGCGCGCCGAGCTCTATATATACGTCTCACCCTATGTCGACGCGCAAGGCCGGCCGCGCGCCAACGCGCCGGGCTGCTGGCCCTTCGACCCTTCCGTCGAGGGTCGCTACAAGCTGTTCGTCGCCTCGATGGAGGAATTGCTGTGGCCGGATCGGCGCCAGCCCAAACGCTGGCTCACCGATCGCGAGGTCATCATCGACGTCGCGCCGGAGATCAAGATCGGCGATCTCGAGACCGGCTTGAGCCTGAAGATCCCCAAGGGCTTCCCGGTCATGATGCTCAATAGCCTGCGCTACAAGGACATGCTGCAGGATGTCGTGCTGGCGAAGCGCCGGCCCGAAGACCTCAGGGTGAAATACGCGGCGCTGCTGACTCCGGCCCAGCTCGGCGAGCTGCAAACCGGGCTGACGCAGATCTGGAGCCACATCGTGCGTCAGACTTTGCGCGCCGAACTCGACATCACCAAGGTGCAGGGCGCGTTCATCCAACGCTGGTACTCGAATGTCCTCGACCCCAACGACAACGGCGGGCATCGCTTCGGCGAGCGTCTCTCCGACCAGGAGAAGCGCGCGCTGATCGCTTTCCTGGCGACACTGTGAGCCCGAGGAGAGGAGCCATGAAGAGTTTCGCCCTCGTCGCTTTGCTGACTCTCGGCGTCACCTGCGCCTCAGCGCAGGTCGACATCCCCTTCGCGCCGCTGCAGGACACGGTGCTCAAGGATCCCGACAATCCGACGAAGATTTTCCGCGTCGACTTCGCGAGGGTCGAGCGCAGCTATCCGCTGTCGCGCGCCGATCGCATGAAGCTGACGCCCGACAACATCAGCACGCTCAACCAGGAGCAGATCGATCAGATCTACGCCCGGCTGACGGCCGGCCCGATTCCCAATGGTCCGTTCTCGGGTGATCTGTTCTTCTCCCGCGGCGAGAGCGGACGGTCCGTCGCCGGACGCGACGACCGCGATCGGCTGCGCCTGCGGCTGGAGGAGATCCTCGGCGGCATCGAAGGCCGCCTGGTCGGCGCCAAGATCAGGATCGCCGAGCATGTCGGCCGTGGCTTGTGGAAGGGCAAGTTGTTCGATCGCGACCGCCGCGAACTGTGGAACTTCATCGACGACCTCGCGCCGCTGCGCCGCATCGTCGACGATCCGGCGACGGTCATGACAGCGAGAGTGCCGCGCGACGGGCTGTTCACCCGGATCTTCCCGAGCGAGCAGGTCTGGCTACTCTTCCCGGCCAAGCTCTATTGCGGGCAGAGCCTGCTCGACGGTCGCCGTGAATCGGTGATCATCGACTATCTCTACAACGACGAGATCGCCGGCTATCGCAAGAGCCCGGACAGCCTCGCCGGGCGCGGCGGGTTACGGGTCCGCGACGAGATCCGCATGATCCGGCCCGGCTTCTATCTCGGCCGCGCCTATGCGAACCGCCTCTTCCTGCTGAACTTCATCCTCTACGACGAGGCCGTCGCCGGCCGCGCCGAATCCGCCTTCGTCGCCAATGCGCCGATCGCCGAGGATTGCTGGCCCGGCGAGCAGGAGCGCCGCGTGAGCGCACGCTGAGTCGAGGCGGGCGGTGGCCGGGCTCTTCGACCGTCTCGCCGGCCTGTTCGTCGCGCTGTGGCGCGGGCGCTGGCGGCTGATCGCGATATTCGCGCTCGCGCTCACCGGCGGCGTCGTCTGGCTCTATATCGATTACAGCCGCAACAAAGCCGAAGCCTTCTACGACGACCCGATCAAGCACTTCAAATACGGCTCGACCGGCGGCGATCAGCTGGTCGGAATCCCGGTCGGAATTTTCAACGCATTGCCGCAACTGTGCCGCGAGCATCTGCCCGGCGAAGGCTGGCAATCCCTCGGCCTGCTGTTCGAGGACGGCATGG
>JANNTF010000434.1:0-8256 GCA_031403455.1 Alphaproteobacteria bacterium
CATTTTCCGCGCACCGATCCAGCCGTGATCATGCTCGTGAGCCATGACGATCATGTGCTGCTCGGACGTCAGCGCGTTTGGCCCCCAGGCATGTATTCGACCCTTGCCGGATTCGTCGAGCCGGGCGAGAGCCTGGAAGAAGCCGTGGCGCGCGAGGTCTTCGAAGAGGCCGGCGCGCGCGTGGATGGCGTGCACTACCACTCCTCTCAACCCTGGCCGTTTCCGTCATCGATCATGCTCGGCTTCTATGCGCGCGCCACATCGCGCGATCTGGCGGTCGACGAGGAGGAGCTGGAGACAGCGGCTTGGTTCAGCCGCGACTTCCTGCGTCAAACCCATGATCCGGAGCGGTTTCGCCTCCCGCGAGCCGACTCGATCGCCCGCCGCATGATCGAGGACTGGCTGCGCGAGCCGCGATGAGCGATCGGCCGCGCGCCCTAGTTGAAGACGACGACAATCACGGCCCGGCGGACTAATTTCCGTCTCCGCCCGTTGGAGCTGGATGGTCCTGACACACAAAACGATGCCCGCGCTTCCAACACACCCGTCATCACTGCTCGTCCAACCGCTTGCGCCGATCATCAAGGCGGTGATCATTGCCGGCGTTTTCGTCGTGGTCGCGCTCCTGAATCACAATGCCGTGCTCAGTCACTTCGTCTTGGTCGGCGCGGATTCGGACACCGTCTGGCATACCGGCCTCCTGTGGCGTGGCGACGTTCGACTCACCAACCCGCCGAGCATCGACAATCGCAGCTATTTCAACACGCACTTCACGCCATTCCTCATCCTGCCCGCGCTGGCGAGCCACTTCCTGCCGTTCGATGCGATCGGCTGGTACGCGGTGTTCATGGGTGTGTGCCATGGCGCGCCCGCCGCGATCTTCGCGGCGTGTGTTCTGACATTCGCCGAGCGCCGCGGAACGTCTCCGTGGCTGGCAGCATTGTTCGGCGCGGTTGGGGGCCTCGCATTCGCCTTCAATCCGGTCGCCGCACAAATGGCGCGCTACCCGCACTACGAAGTCGCGATTCCAGGATTTATCCTCGCCGCCGCCGCCGCCTTGGCGCTCGGACGCATCGGCTTGGCAGCCATACCTTTCGCGCTGGCCCTGAGTTTCAAACAGGATTCCGGCCTGCACGCCGCATTGCTGTTCGCGGCGATCGCTGGCGCGGTCTGGATTCGCACGCGGCGATTCGCATGGCCCGAGCTCTCCTTTGCCGCGATCGGCACCGTCTATTCGGTTCTCGGCTTCATGTTCGCCCCGCTCTTCATGCCGTCTTACCAGGGCCACATGGTCGGCTATTTCGTCGGGGATCCACCCTTCGACCATTGGCGCCTCGAAGAGATCGCGCGCAAGGTCGATTTCTTCGCCTGGCAATCTGCGCATGTCTGGGCGCCATTGCTGTTCATGGTCGCCGTGGCGGCGCTGCGACGCGACCTCGCGCTTGCCGTCGGCACACTCGCGGTCACACCGTGGTTCATTCTCATCGTGTGTTTCGCCAATTTCATCACGGTCTGGGCGCTTGGCTTCCACTACCCGTTCCCAGCTCTGATCGCTTATGGCTGGCCGACGATCCTGGCTCTCTATCGTCTCGGCCCGCGGCGGTTCACCGGCGACACCCGATTCCTGGTCCTAGTGCAGGCTGTCGTCCTCGCGCTCGCCTTCATGCCGAAGCTGGGGACGCATTTCGCACCGACCTATTCCGGCCCGCGCTATTCGAACATCCACTACCGTCTGACGCTCGAGGCCCTGGCCATCGATCGTCATCGCGATTTCCTCCAGGCGCTCCGCAGCGGGTATACGCAGCTCGGCCGCGTGCGCGCGGCGATGTCGATGACCGCCATGGCGCCACGGATCATCGATCGCACCGAATGGATCGAGGAGATCATCCGGCCCGATGATCCCGCCTTGCAACAGATCGACACGATCTTGCTTCTCGACGCGGCCACGGCGTGTCCAGAGGCCGAGCACGTGATCCGGATCGCGCGATTACCCTTCGAGTACCGCGTGCCGGGGACTCGAATCGTGATGCTGTCACGCCGAACGCTGGAGCAAATGCCGATCCTCGCACCGTATCTCGTGACCGCAACGCGAACGCGGCCCCAGCTCTGCGGATTGCGCGAGCTGCGCATGCAATGAAAGCGGTCCAGACCATCAACGAGGCGATGCGCGCGCGCTTCGATCGCCTGGCGGCGACACGTGACGCGTGGTCGGCGAGGAACGCGTATTTCCACCAGACCGACCAGGCCTATCTGCGGTTCCTCGTTCCCCAGGGCGCGCGTGTCCTCGTCGTCGGCTGCGGCACCGGAGACATCGTCGCCGCATTCGATCCGGGCTGCGTGGTCGGGCTCGACTTCAGTGCGGCGATGATCGAGATCGCGCGCCGCCGGCACCCGCAGCACGCCTTCCACGTCGGCGACATCGAGGCCCCGGACAGCCTCGATATCGACGGCCAGTTCGACGCGATCATCCTGCCCGGCACGATCGGATTTCTGAGCGACTGCCAGGCCGCGCTCGAACATCTTCATCGCTGGTGCAGCCCGGCAACCCGCTTGATCGTCGCCTATCACTCACGGGTCTGGGAGCCGTTCCTCCAGCTCGCGGAGCGGCTGGGCCTGAAAATGCCGGAAGGTCAGCAGAACTGGCTGTCGACGCGCGACATCATGAATTTGTTCGAGCTGTCGGAGTTCGAGGCCATCCGCCGAGAGTGGCGGCAGTTGCTGCCACGACGGCTCGGCGGAATCGGCCCGATGATCAACCGCTTCCTGGCGCCGCTGCCGGGCATCCGGCGCCTGTGTCTGCGCAACTACATCATCGGCCGGCCGCGTCCGAACCGTCTTCCCGGCGCCACCTCGCCGTCGGTCACTGTGGTCGTTCCGTGCCGCAACGAGCGCGGCAATATCGAGAATGCGGTCCGCCGTCTGCCGCGCTTGGCGCCCGAAATGGAGATCATTTTCGTCGAGGGCCATAGCCACGACGCCACCTACGAGGAATGCGTGCGCGTGCGCGACGCGTATCCCACGCTCGACATCAAGGTGCTGCGACAATCCGGCACCGGCAAGGGGGACGCCGTTCGCGCGGGCTTTGCCGCGGCGCGCGGCGATATCCTGCTCATCCTCGACGCCGATCTGACGACGCCGCCGGAAACGATGGCGCGATTCTACGAGGTCCTAGCGAGCGGCCGGGCCGATTTCGCCAACGGCACGCGCTTCGTCTATCCGATGGCGACCGACGCCATGAGGTTCCTCAACAACCTCGCCAATCGCGCCTTCGCGCGCGCGTTCTCCTATCTCCTCAATCAGCGCTTCACCGACACGCTCTGCGGCACCAAAGCCATACGGCGCGCGGATTATCTGCGCCTCGCGGCCAACCGCGACTATTTCGGGGAATTCGATCCCTTCGGCGATTTCGATTTGATCTTCGGCGCCGCCAAGATGAACCTGCGCATGGTCGAAATTCCGATCCGCTACGCGGACCGCGAATATGGCACCACCAACATCTCGCGATTCAGCCATGGCTGGCTGCTGTTGCGCATGGTGGTCTTCGCATGGAGAAAGCTCAAGGCATTCGGCTGAATCCAGCCGGCGCGCTCAGCCAAGTGCGGCCTGCGCTTGCGCATACACGTCGGCATAGCGCGCTACCGACGCCGCCCATGTCCGCTCGTGCTCGACGAAGCGACGCGCGTTGGTGCGCATGGCCGGCCACTCGCGTTTGGCATCGACGACGCGCTCGATGGCGGCGGCGAGGGCATCGGGATCGTCCGGACGGAAGAGATAGCCCGTCCGGCCATCCTCGACGAGCTCGCGATGGCCGCCGACGTCGGACGCCATGACGATCCGGCCCTGCGCCATCGCCTCCAGCGGCTTGAGCGGCGTGACGAGTTCGGTGAGCCGCAGGGAGCGGCGCGGATAGACCATCACGTCCATTGCCGCGTAGTAGCGCTCGACCTCACGGTTGGGCACGCGGCCAACCATCTGGACGCTGGCGCCAAGATCGTTGGCGCGCAGCTTCTCCTTGAGCGCCGCTTCCTCCATGCCGCCACCGACAATGACGAAGCGCAGATCCGAGCGGCGGGCACGCAGGCGCGCCGCAGCCTCCATCAGGACGTCGATGCCTTCATACTGATAGAGCGACCCGATGAAACCGATGATGGGCACGTCGGGCAGACCGATCGCGGCGCGGTCCGCGGCGCTCGCCGGCGGCAGAACACCGAAGCGCGAGGCATCGACCGCGTTGGGGATCACGGTCACTTTCGCGGTCGGAAGCCCACGCGCGACGATATCGCTGCGCAGGCCCTCGCAGATCGTCGTGATCGCTTGCGCCCGCCGAAAGACCCAGCTCTCGACGGCGCGGATCGCGCGCCAGCGCGGCGACCCTTCGGCTCCCTTGCCCTGGTCGGCGCCGGCATCCTCCCAGAACGCGCGCACTTCGTAGACGACGGGAATGCCCAGACGCCGGCCCACGCGCAACGCCGGGAGCGCATTGAGAACCGGCGAGTGCGCCTGGATGATGGTCGGACGCAACTGTTCGGCGACCGCAAGAAGACGCGAGGTGGTCTCGGTCATTTCAGACCATTCGCGCAGCACCGGAAAATCGAGTGCCGGCGCGCGCGGCGGCGTGCGATGGAAGCGCCAACCGTCGAGTTCCTGGAGCAAGCCATCGACGGCGCCTTGGCGAGGACTCGTGAGGTGCTCCGTGGTCCAACCCCGAGCGCGTTGCGCCGCCAGGATCCCGAGGGTGCGGAACACGTAGCCGTCATGGATGGGCAGCGAGTGATCGAGCACGTGCAGCACGCGCCACGCCTCGGAATCCTGCATCGCTGCGGGTTGAGCGCGGCGCTGCGTTGCGGCGAGCGATGTCATCGTCGAAGTGTCCTCACGCCGTCTTGCCGGTAATGCCCAGGCGCCGGTACAGGCGGCGCCGACCGAACACGTAACGGTGCTTGCGAAACAGATAGCCGAGTCCCTTGGCGTGGCTCAGCGTGAAAGCAGGCCGTTTGAAGCCGCGCGAGATTTCGCGGGCGTCATGGATGATGCTGATGCTCGGCTCGTAAACGACTTCGTACCCCGCTTGCCAGACGCGAAGGCAGTAATCGACGTCTTCGGGTGAATAGAAGATCCGCTCGTCGAGCAGCCCGACCCGCTCCATCACGGGACGCGGAATCAACCAGAAAGCCGAGATCGCGTAGTCGACCGGACGGCGACGCTCCTCGGCCGGCGTGAGACCGCTCTCCATGCGTTTCAGACTCACGAATCGACGCAGCTTGTGCGGAAGCGTCGGAAACACATCCACCGATAATTGCGCGCGGCCATCGGGATAAATCAGCCGCGGCGCCAGCAATCCGGTGCGCGGGGAGTCGGCGAGCCGTGGCAACAGCGCGCCCAAAGCACCGGCGGGGATCTCGATGTCCGAATCCATGATCGCGATCACGCGGCCGCGGGCGCGTCGCATCGCCATGTTGCGCGACACCGTGGTGCCGGTATTCACCGGCGAGTAGATGACGTGCAGCAATTCCGGGTAGGTCGCCTCGAGTTCCTTCAACAACGCGACGGACCCGTCTCGGGAACCGTTGTCCACGACGATGATTTCGCAAGGCTCGGCCAGCCGCTTGCATTCCGCCGCGAGCGAATTCACCGCGTTCGCGATATGCCGTTCGGAGTTGAAGCAGAGAATGACGGCGGAAACGAACATCAAACGCCCGGATGAACTCGATCGGCAGGGGACCCTGCCGCGCTCTTCATGCCTTTTTGCCGGATCCCGTTCCAATAATTTGTTAACGCTGACAAAGAGAGAGTGTGAAGCTGGGGCGCGAGGCCGTGGTTGCGAAGCATTGGTCGCATGGACAGGCAGTTCGGGGATCCGGCACAGACTTGACGATGATGCGCATCCTGGTTTTCACCACGCTCTACCCCAACGCGGTCAGGCCCGATCTCGGCGTCTTCGTCGAGACCCGCTTGCGCCACCTCGTGGCGGGCGGACAAGTCGAGGCGAAAGTGTTGGCGCCCGTGCCCTGGTTTCCCTCCGCCGATCGCCGTTGGGGCGAATGGGCGGATTGGGCGCGGGTCCCGCGGCGCGAGACACGATACGGCATCGAGGTGCGCCACCCGCGCTATCTCAACCTGCCGCGGATCGGCATGGCGGTGCATCCCTTTGCGCTCGCGGCCACGGCGTTGCGGGCGGCCAGCGCCTGGCGACGCGAGGGCTTCGCATTCGATGCCATCGATTCACATTTTTTCTATCCCGACGGCGTCGCGGCCGCCCTGATCGCGCGTCGCTTGAATGTGCCGTTCACGATCACGGGCCGCGGCACCGATCTCAACCTCTACCCGCAATGGGCCTGGCCGCGCCATTGGATCCGCCGCGCTGCGGCTCAGGCCGATGGCCTGATCACGGTGTGCGAGGCGCTGAAGGCGCCGCTGGTCGAACTCGGCCAGCCGCCGGAACGTGTGCATGTCCTGCGCAACGGCGTCGACCTCCAACGTTTTCGTCCGTTGGAGCGAACGGCGGCGCGCGCACGTTTCGACATTCGCAGACCGGCCCTCGCTTCGGTCGGACATCTGATCGCGCGCAAGGGTCATGACTACGTCATCCGTGCGCTCGTCGCGCTGCCGGGCTGGCAACTCCTGATCGCCGGTGACGGTCCCGAGCGTGCGGCGCTCGAGGCGCTGGCGGTGTCTGCGGGCGTCGCCGACCGGGTCATGTTTCTCGGCCGACGCAGCCAGGACGAACTCGCGGAGCTCTACAGCGCCATCGATATTCTGGTCCTGGCCTCCGATCGCGAGGGCTGGGCCAATGTCCTGTTGGAAGCGATGGCCTGCGGAACGCCGGTCGTCGCCACGCGGATCTGGGGAACGCCCGAAGTCGTTGCTCGTCCCGAAGCGGGAGAACTGGTCGAGCGCGACGATGCCGACATCGCTCGCGGCGTTCGCGCGCTCCAAGCACGGCTCCCCGATCGCGGCGCCACGCGGCGATATGCGGAAGGTTTTTCCTGGGATGCGACGACGCGCGGGCTCGAGGCGTTGTTTCGCTCGATCGTGACGGCCTACCCCGGCAGGCGCTGAAGCGCCGCGGCGTGAGTCGTGATTCACCGCTCTTGATCCGCAGGGCGCGGCGCGACACTTTCCGCCCCTCATGGCGCCCTCCATTCCCCGCACCGCGCTCGTCACCGGCGCCGCCCGCCGCATCGGGCGGACCATTGCCGAAGCGCTCGCAGCAGATGGTTTTGCGGTCATGATCCATTGCCACGGTTCGCGTGAAGAGGCGGATGCCGTCGCGGCGAGAATCATCGACCGCGGTGGCCGGGCGGATGTAGTCGTCGCCGATCTGTCCATGGAAGCCGAGGTGGAAGCGCTGCTGCCGCGCGCATCGACGACGTTCGGGCCGATCGGACTGCTGGTCAACAACGCCTCGGTATTCGAGCGCGACGACGTCGCGTCCGCGACGCGCGCCAGCTGGGATCGCCATATGGAGCCGAACCTACGCGCGCCCTTCGTCCTGTCACAGGCCTTCGCCGCGCGGCTGCCGAGCGCGGCCGACGGCTTGATCGTCAATCTGATCGACGAGCGGGTATGGAGCCTGACGCCGCATTTCGTGTCCTACACCCTGAGCAAGGCGGCGCTCTGGACGTTGACCCAGACATTGGCCCTCGCCCTGGCGCCCCGCATCCGCGTGTGTGCGATCGGGCCTGGACCAACCCTGCCCAGCGCACGGCAGACCGCCGCCCAGTTCGCGCGCCAGGTCGCGAGCGTACCGCTTCAGCGCGCCGTGGAACTCGACGAATTTGCGGCAGCGATACGGTTCCTCGTCGCTGCACGGTCCTTCACAGGGCAGATGCTGGCACTGGACGGTGGACAGCATCTCAATTGGGGCGCCGTGGCACCCGATTCCGCCCCGGAGGAGTGAGCCACGCGATGAATTCTTCGCCGTTCTCGTTCCCGCAGCCGATCGTCGCAGCAGGGATCCGCCACGTCTTCGTGCGTGATTTGGTGGTGTCGGCATCCGTTGGGGTTTGGGCCCACGAGAAGGGCAGCCAGCAGCGCGTGCGCGTCAACGTCGATCTGGGCGTGGAGGAACCGCCTGTGCCGGCGCCGGACCGCTTGGACGCCGTGGTCTGCTACGATCGTCTGACTCGCGCCGTGCGCAATCTGGCATCCGGGGAACATGTCCACTTGCTCGAGACGCTGGCCGAAAAGATCGCCGCAGTCGCTCTCGATGACCCCCGCGTCCTCAACGTGCGCGTGCGGGTCGAAAAACTCGAC
>JANNTF010000435.1:0-1314 GCA_031403455.1 Alphaproteobacteria bacterium
GACGAAGCAGCCGATGAGCAGGAAGAACACGATCAGCAGCGCCAGGAAGACGGGTTTGGAATCCGTGATCGACAGCATGGCCTGGGCCAGCCTCTGTGGCGCCTGCTCGATGGCCAGCAGCCAGCCCATCACCGTCGAGAAGCCGATGATGACCATGATCACCGAGGTGATCAGCATGGTGTGGGTGAGCGCACGCCAGATCCGCTCCCAGCTCAGCGTGCCGTAGAAGACGCCGAGGATCATCGAGTAGCCGCAGGCGAGCACGCCGCCCTCGGTCGGCGTCGTGATGCCGAAGGTGATCGAGCCGAGGATCACGATCGGCGAGACCAGCGCCGCCAGACCATGCCAGCCCGTGCGCAGGATGGTGGCCAGTGACGCGCGCTCGCCGCGCGGAAAACCGCGGCGGCCCGCAATGACGAAGTTGAAGACCATCAGCGAGATGCCGAGCAGCACCCCGGGCAGGATGCCGCCAAGGAACAGCCGCGCCACCGAGGTGCCGGAGATGAAACCGTAGATCACCAGCGGCACCGAAGGCGGAATCAACGGCCCGACCAGCGCGGAGCAGATGCTGAGCGCGGCCGCGAAATCCGCGGGGTAGCCGTGCTGGCGCATCGCCTTCACTTCCATCGCGCCGAGCCCCGCGATGTCGGCGACCGCGGTGCCCGAGGAGCCGGCGAAGATCATCGAGGCGACGACGTTGACCTGCGCGAGACCGGCGCGGAAATGCCCGACCAGCGCATTGGCGAAATCGAAGATGCGATCGGTGAGACCGATCTCGTTCATCAGCACGCCGGCCATGATGAAGAACGGGATCGCCAGCAGCGCCGGGCTGTCGACGCCCTCGAGGATCTGCGTCGGCACGATGTAGAGCGCATTGCCGAAGCCGGCATAGAACAGCGTCGCGATCACCGCGCCGCCGATCGACATCGCGATCGGCACGCGCAGCATCATCAGCGCGACGAACAGGCCGAAGAGAATGACGACCATGGCGCTCAGAGCACCGCGCCGTGGCCGCGCGCGCGCGACTCGCGACCAATCGCCGCGCGGGCGAGATCGAGCGCGACATCGACCACGATCAGCACGGACGAGACGAACAGCGGCACCGACAACATCCAGCGCGACAGGCCTGTGAGTTCGATGTCGCCCTTCTGCGCGATCAGCACTTTGGGCGCCACCGCGAGGATCGCCACCAGCACCCCGATCACGACCAGGTCGGCGAAGATGCGCAAACCCATGCGCCCGACGCCGCCCAGACGCTCGTAGAAATAATCGACGGTGATGTCGGTGCCACGCCGATAGACGACGAACAGCCCG
>JANNTF010000436.1:0-3112 GCA_031403455.1 Alphaproteobacteria bacterium
AGGCTCATCGCCCCCCCCTTTTGATCCTGCTTGCCTTCTCTCGTGGGACTCTCTTAGTGGCACGAAGCAAGTCCGTTGAAATTTCCATGCACAATGGTCACCGCGACAATGTCCTGCGCCATACGTCGAATTGACGCACCCGTGGAGAGAAACGGGTTCAGTGTGCCATTGCGCGACCATACCGGCGATCCACGGCGCTCGATCCTGTCACGCTTCCCATGGACGCGGCTGCCTCGCCCTGTCCTGCCGATCGACGACGACGCGAGCTGGACACCGCCGTGCTGAGCGCGCGTCAGATCCCGATGTCGAACAGCGCCGCGCCGTGCTTGAGCAGGCTGCGGCCGAGAACGCTGCGATGGATCTCCGAGGTGCCGTCGAAGATCCGGTAGATGCGCGCATCGCGGAAATAGCGCTCGATCGGCAGGTCCTTGCAGAACCCCATGCCGCCGAAGACCTGCACGGCGCGGTCGGCGACGCGGCCGAGAGTCTCGGCGGCTTGCACCTTGACCATCGAGATCCAGGCGCGGCCGTCGCGGCCCTGGTCGAGTTCCCAGGCCGCGCGCAGCACCATCAACCGCGCGGCGTTGATCTCGATCGCGCTGTCCGCGAGCATCTGCTGCACGAGTTGGAACTCGCCGATCGCCTGGCCGAATTGCCGCCGCTCGCGCGCGTGATCGGTCATCGCCTCGAGGATGCGTGTCGACTTGCCGACCGCGCGCGCGCCGATCTGGGCGAGGCGCACGCGGCCGAGGGTCTCCAGCGTCAGCCGCAGGCCCTGGCCTTCCGCGCCGAGCAGATTCTCAGGCCCCAGGCGCACATCGTCGAAGACGAGCTCGTGATGGCTGGTGCCGCGCAGGCCCATCATCGGCTGATCGCGGCCGAGCGTGAAGCCGGGCATGCCCTTGTCGACGATGAACAGCGAGATGCCCTTGGCGCCCTGGTCGCGATCGGTCACCGCCGAGACGACGAAGAAATCCGAGACGGCCGCATCGCTGATGAAGGTCTTGGCACCGTTCAGCCGCCAACTTGCGCCGTCGCGCGTCGCGCGCGTCGCGATGCCCGCGGCGTCGGATCCCGCACCCGGCTCGGTGAAGGCGACCGAGAAGACCCGCTCGCCGCGCACCGCGGGATGCAGCCAGCGCTGCCTCTGCGCATCGCTGCCGTGGAGAAGCACCTCGTAGACATTGCCGAAGGCGCGGCGGATCAGGATGTCCGTGGTGCGCCCGAACTGCTCTTCGACCAGCATCGTGTCGACCGCCGAGAGCCCGCCGCCGCCATGCTCGGCCGGGATGTTCGTCGCGTAGAGGCCGATCGCCTTGGACTTGGCAAAGATCTCGCGCGCGGTTTCCAGCGCGAGCACGCCCTTGGCCTCGACCTCGTCCTCCAGCGGCCGCAGCTCCGTGTCGACGAAGCGGCGAACCGTGGTCAGCAGCAGGCGCTGCTCGTCGCTGAGCGCGAAATCCAAGACTCAGCCCGCCGCGTGCGGATCGGCGACACGCGGCCAGAGCGCGCGCGTCACGCGCGTGAAGGGCAGCGCCCGCATGTCCATCGATCCCGTGCCGGGCGCGGAGACATAGAGGATCTCCTCGCCGACCGGCAGGAAGGCGGCATGGAAATGCTGCGTCGACTTCACGATCAGGCCGCGGCATTTCGTGATGTCCAGGCCCGCCGCCGTGAAGCAGGGCGGTGAGAAGGCCTGGGTGCGGTAGTCGTTGACGATGATGTCGATCGCCTCGTCGTCGCGCTCGCCGATACGCAGCCACGCCATGTTCCCCATCGGCGTCATCGCCTTGCCGAAGGGCTGATGGGCGTCGCGCACCAGGCCCATCACGGTGACGCGCGCATCGACCGGATCGCCCGAAGCGGGACCGAGCTTGCCACCGATGCGAAGATTGAGCTTGGCCCCGATGCCGGCTTCGAAAGCCGCGAGCGTCGCCTGCTGGTCCCAGAACGGCGCGATCGCGATGCCGCCGATCTTGCGCTCGATGAAGCGCCTGAGCATGAAAGTCGAATCCCCGGCCGCGCCGATGCCCGGATTGTCGGCGGTGTCGGCGAGCACCAGCGGCTTCTCGCCGTTATGGCCGGCAACGCGCGCGACGACCTCGTCGATCGTCTTGAACGGCGGCGTGATCTCGGCGCGCATGTCCCACATCTCGCGCCCGAGCTTAGAGGCCAACGCAGTCGCCTTCGCCGCGTCACCATCGGCGACCACGAGGACGCGCGTACCGACCTCGGGCGTGTCGCCCCAGGGGAAACCGTGGCCGAGCGAGACCGAGAGGATGCCGTCCTTGCCTTCGAGGGCGGACATGCGATCGACGAAGCCGCGCAACGGCTCGCGCGTCGTCGGGTAGATGCCGAGCATGCGGCAATCATGCAGCGCCATCACGGGCCGGATGCGGCCGGCGAGCGTCGCGTCCAGGAGGGTGAACAACTCCTCCGCGCGCTCGGTCACGTCGACATGCGGGTATTCCTTGAAGATCACCATCACATCGACCGACGCGACCTTCTTCTCGGTGAGATGGCAATGGAGATCGAGCTCGGCGCCGACGATCACAGATGGTCCCACCAGCGCACGCACGCGCGCCATCAGATCGCCCTCGGCATCGGGATAGCCGTCCGCGATCATCGCGCCATGCAGGTTGAGCAGCACCGCGTCGACCGGCATCGCCTTCTCGAGATCGGCGAGGATTTCGTCGCGCAGCGCCTCGAAGGTGGTCTTCGTCGTGTCGCCCGCCGGCATCGCGAAGGCCGCCAGCCCTTCGACGACAAGCCAACCCAACGCCTGCGCACGCCGCCGCCAGACCAGCAGCGGCAGCGCGAACAAACCGGGCTTCTCGCCATGCGCGCCGTCGCGCACCAGCATCGTGCGCGTGAACAGATCCATGCCCGTCGGCATCGGCGAGAACGAGTTGGTCTCGGTCCCGAGACAGGCGGTGAAGAGTCTCTTGGCCATGTCGGAAGCCCCGGCTTGATCGGCGAAAGCCGGGAGCATAGCGACGGATCGCCGGGCGGGGGAGGCTGGTGTGATCCGGCGCCGGAACCGGACCCAGGCGACGGCTACGCTGAAACCAACCGCTCGATGGTGATCAGTAGACTGTCATGCTCGGCACGC
>JANNTF010000437.1:0-2308 GCA_031403455.1 Alphaproteobacteria bacterium
AAAGGTTCATGTAGTAATTGGCGCAAAATTTCCGATACCTTACCTATATCGTAGTTTTCATGATTGTAAAGCATTATTTGTCGGACTGTACAACCCTCAAATATCCCAAGATGAGTCCGAAATTCGCGGGACAACCGCATCGTTCCTCGGCATCCCATCCAGCCTGTTCACGGTCGACGGCCTGCAGCACATTTTCCTGCCCGCGCTCAACTTGGCGCTGCTCAAGATCAGCCTGGTCATCCGCCTGACGCGTGCCGGCACGCGCGAAGCCATCCACCAGGACTACATCAAGTTCGCGCGCGCCAAGGGGCTGAAGGCCAGCCGCGTCGTCGGCGTGCACCTGTTGAAAAATATCCTCATTCCGGTCGTCACCGTGCTTGGCCTGGAGTTCGGCAATCTGGTCGCGTTCTCGGTCGTCACCGAGACGATTTTCGCTTGGCCGGGCATGGGTAAACTGCTGATCTCGTCGATCCAATCCCTCGATCGGCCGATCATCGTCGCCTACCTCATTCTGATCGTGCTGATGTTCGTCGTGATCAACCTGATCGTCGACATCCTCTATTCCATCCTCGATCCGCGCGTCCGCCTCGGGGAGACCAGCGCGTGAGCATCACCGAGTCCACTGCGGCTGATGCCAAGGCGCCTCTGCCGCCCATCGAGACGCCATTCCGCCGTTTCGCCTCGGAGTTCTGCGAGAGCCGCGTCGCGGTCGCAGCGCTGATCGCGTTTGCCACGATCGTCGTCCTCGCGCTGCTGGCGCCGTGGATCACGCCGCAGAACCCCTACGACCTGGCCCAGGTCGACGTGATGGACAGCCGCCTGCCACCAGGCAGCAAGAGCATGCCTGGCTATACGTTCTGGCTCGGCAGCGACGGAGCCGGGCGGGATCTGCTGTCGGCGATGATCTACGGCCTGCGCATCTCGCTTGCCGTCGGCGTCGCCTCGGGTCTGATCGCCATGGCGCTCGGCACGATCGTTGGCCTGGCCGCCGCCTACCTCGGCGGACGGGCGGAAACACTAATCATGCGTGTCGTCGATCTGCAGTTGTCGTTCCCCGCGATCCTGCTGGCGCTGATGCTGATTGCGGTGCTGGGCAAGGGCATCGACAAGATCATCATCGCCCTGGTCACCGTGCAGTGGGCCTACTACGCGCGCACCGTCCGCGGCAATGCGCTGGTCGAGCGGCGCAAGGAATACGTCGAAGCTGCGCGCTGCCTCGGCCTCAGCCACTCGCGCGTGCTGTTCAAGCACATCCTGCCGAACTGCCTGCCGCCGCTGATCGTCGTGGCGACCGTGCAGACCGCACATGCCATCGCGCTCGAGGCGACGCTGTCATTTCTCGGCATCGGCTTGCCGATCACGGAACCGTCGCTCGGATTGCTGATCGCCAACGGCTTCGAGTATCTGCTGTCGGGCAAATACTGGATCAGCTTCTTTCCCGGCGTGGCGCTGCTGGTGACGATCGTGTCGATCAATCTGGTCGGCGATCAGCTGCGCGACGTCCTCAACCCGCGCCTCCAGAAATAGGATCGCGCGTGGCCGCTACGCCGACTCTCGTCGTCGACGACCTGAAGACCTGGTTCTACACGCGTGCCGGAATCGTCAAGGCCGTGGACGGCGTGTCGTTCTCGGTCGAGCCGGGCAAGATCATGGGGCTGGTCGGCGAATCCGGCTCCGGCAAGACCGTGACGGGCTTCTCGATCATGGGCTTGGTCGATCCTCCAGGACGTGTCGTGTCCGGTCGGATCCTGTTCGGCGGCGTCGATCTGACCACGCTGTCGGAGCATGAGATGCGCTCCGTGCGCGGCAAGCGAGTGGCGATGATCTTCCAGGATCCGATGATGACTCTGAATCCGGTCTTGCGCATCGATACGCAGATGATCGAAGCGGTCCGCGCGCATGAGAAGATCAGCCACGTCGAGGCGCGCCGGCGCGCGCGTGACACCCTCGGCCAGGTCGGCATCCCCAGTCCCGACGAGCGTCTTGCGTCCTATCCGCATCAATTCTCCGGCGGCATGCGTCAGCGTGTCGCGATCGCCATCGCCTTGCTGAACCGCGTGGAGCTGATCGTGGCCGACGAGCCGACGACGGCGCTCGACGTCACGATCCAGGGGCAGATCCTCTACGAGATGCAGCGCCTGGCGCGCGAGACGCGCACGGCCCTGGTCTGGATCACGCATGATCTCTCGGTCGTCGCATCGCTGGCGGACGAGGTCTGCGTGATGTACGCCGGCCGCATCGTCGAGCGCGGTCGTGTCGATGACGTGCTCGATCGACCCGCTCATCCCTACACCGCCGGCTTGATCGG
>JANNTF010000438.1:0-3611 GCA_031403455.1 Alphaproteobacteria bacterium
CCAAGAGCCACCCGGTCCTGCTCAACCGCGCCCCGACGCTGCACCGGATGGGCATCCAGGCGTTCGAGCCGGTGCTGATCGAAGGCAACGCCATCCGCATTCACCCGCTGGTGTGCAAGTCGCGCATCCGCTCGCACATCCCTTCGATTTCGCCGCCTGCTTCGCGGCCGACTATGCCGGTGCGCGGGCGAAGTTCCTCGCGGCGAGCCGCGCGCTGGATGCGCGGCTGAAGAGCTACGCCAATCCGGGGCGCGGACCGCAAGGCGAGGAACTCGCCACCGATGTCGCCTGGATCGGTCCCGCGCGTGCGCGCAAGGTGCTGGCGCTGCAATCGGCCACGCATGGCGTCGAGGGCTTCACCGGTTCGGGCGCGATGCTCGACTTCCTGCTGGCGGGCGGCGCGCGCGCTTTGCCCGACGACGTCGCCGTGCTGCTGATCCACGCGATCAATCCCTACGGCTTCGCTTGGCTTCGCCGCGTGACCGAGGAGAATGTCGACCTCAACCGCAACTTCATCGATTTCGGCGCGGCGCTGCCGGAGAATCCCGGCCACGACGCGCTCGCCGACGCGCTGGTGCCGCGCGCGATCACCGGACCCGTGTTCGACGCCGCCGAGGCGAAAATCGCCGCCTTCCGCGCCGCGCACGGCGAGAAGCAGTTCCAGATCGCTCGGTCGGGCGGTCAGTACAAGCATGCGCAGAGCATGTTCTTCGGCGGGTCAGGTCCGACCTGGGCGCGGCGCACGCTCGAAACCTTGATCGACGATCACGAGCTTGCTTCACGCGCGCAGGTCGCGATCATCGACTACCACACCGGCCTCGGCCCCTTCGGCTATGGCGAGCCGATCTGCAGCCATGAGCAGGGCACATCAGCGCTGGAGCATGCGCGCGGCTGGTACGGCGATTCGCTCACCGAGCCGGCGGCGGGCACCTCATCATCGGTGGTGAAGGCCGGGCTCAACGAATATGGCTGGATGGAAAAGCTCGGCGAGAAGGCGGTGTTCGTGGCGCTCGAATACGGCACCTACAGCCCGGAGCGCGGGCGGCGCGCGTTGCGCGAGGACCATTGGCTGCACGCCTATACCAATGTCGATTGGGCGGATGCGGAGACGCAGCGCATCAAGCGCCAGCTGCGCAAGCAGTTCTATCCTGATAGCGACGATTGGCGCGAGATGATGCTGTTCCGCTCGCGTCAGGTGATCCGCCAGGCGCTGGTCGGACTCGCGGCGCGCTGAGCGTCAGCCGAGCCCGGCGCGCAGACGCCGCTCGAGCGCCGCGCGATCGACGCGGCCGCGCGGCCAGACGGCGACCAGGATCGTGCGATCGGGATCCGGCATCGCTTCCGCAGCAGGTGTGATCTCGACGCGTCCGGCGACGCATTGCACGAGGACCGGCGCCGAGCCGTCGGTGAAGCCGACGAAACCCTTCAGGCGATGAAGGCCGGTGGGCAGGTCCGTGAGCGCTGCGCGCAGAGTTTCCGCATCGCGCGCCGGGCCGGCATCGAGCGACCAGCGCTCGAAGATCCGCTCGTGATCGCCTGGCGCCGCGCGGTCGATCGGCGTGCAGGCGAGACCGGAACCGGTGATGGCCGGAGCGAGGATCGCATCGACGGGCAGCTCGGCGCGGATCGTCGCGACGATCGCGGCATGCGGCGCGATCGCGCGTAGGCGCTCGGCGACTTCGCGGCGCATCGCGTCATCGACCAAATCGCCGCGATTGATGATCAGCAGATCGGCGGCCAGGATCTGGCGCCGCACCGTCTCGCCCACGAAGACGTCGACGAGCAGGCGATCGACCGCGTCGGCGGCGACCAGTACGACGATGGAGTCGAGCGCGAGATCCGGCTCCGCGCGCGCAAAATCGGCGATGCGCTCCGGCTCGGCGACGCCCGACGCCTCGATCAGGATCGCATCGGGCCGCGGCTCGCGCGTGAGGGCGCAGTCGAAGGCGCCGAGCACGTCGCCGCCGATCGCGCAGCACATGCAGCCATTGGCAAGAGTCAGCTTGTCGCCGTCGCGCGCGACGATCAGATCGCTGTCGATCGCGACTTCGCCGAAATCATTCACCAGCACGACCAGACGCCGTCCCTCGGCATGGCGCAGCAGATGATTGACCAGGGTCGTCTTGCCCGCGCCGAGATAGCCGGCGATCACCGTCACCGGAATCGGCGCGCGTCTCATGCGATCTTGAAGGCGCGGCCGCCGAGCACCGTGCCCCAGACCGGCACATCCTTGAGCTGCTCGGCGCCGACGCGCAGCGGATCTTCCTCGAGCACGGCGAAATCGGCGCGCTTGCCGGTCTCGATCGAGCCGATCTCGCCATCGAGGAAGAGCGTATAGGCGGCGCCCAGCGTGATCGCCCGCAGCGCGGGCTCGACGCCGATGCGCTCGGCTGGGCCGAGCAGCCGCCCCGACGAGGTCCGGCGATTGACCGCGCACCAGGCCGTGAACAAGGGTCCCATCGGCGTCACGGGCGCGTCGGAATGAATCGCCAGCGGCACGCCGAGCTCGAGCGCGGTGCCGCAGGCGTTCATGCGATGCGCCCGGTCCGGCCCGACCGTCACGTCGTGATGCTTGTCGCCGAAATAATAGAGATGATTGGCGAAGAGATTGACGCAGAGCCCGAGCGCCTTGATCCGCCGGTACTGCGCGCGATCCGGCAACTGGCAATGCTGCAGCGTGTGGCGGTGATCGCGGCGGGGATGGCGATCGAGCGCGCGCGCGACCGCCTGCAGCGCCATCTCGGTGGCGAGATCGCCGTTGGTGTGCAGATGGATCTGGATGCCCGCTGCGTTGAGCGCATCGACGAATTGGAACAGCGTCTCCGGCGGCATGTTCCAGACGCTGTGCTCGGGCGCCTTGTAGTAGCCGGGCCAGCGCAGTTTGGCCGAGAAGGCCTGGATCGAACCGTCGACGATGATCTTCACCGCGCCGACGCGCAGCTTCTCCGTGCTCATCGGCGCCAGTTTCAGCGCCAGCTCGGTGATCTCGGCCGCAGGCGCGGTATGCGCGCTCAGCGCCGAATAGAGCCGGATCGGGAAATCCGCGCGTTCGACCACATTGCGCATCCGCGTGACGTCGTCGACGGTGAGCTCGTTGATGAGATCGGTCGCGGTCGTCACGCCGCAGCGGTTGCAGGCCTGCGCGAAGGGCAGCAGCGACGTCTCCGCCCGCGACAGGCTGCGCAAATCCACGCCGAGCCGGCGCAGCAGCGGCAGCATCGCGGCCATGCCACGCACCTCGCCGCTCGCCTCGCCATCGGGGAACTTGCCGATGCCCTCGACATTGCTGCCGCGGTCATAGCCGGCCAGCGCGAGGGCCGCCGAGTTGACAGTCACCATATGGACGTTGGAGTGCAGCACCAGGATCGGGCGCGTGGCCGAGACGGCATCGAGATGACGGCGATTGAGCCGCTCGGTCGGCAGGAAGATCGGATCGAAACCCCATGCGAAAAGCGACGCACCGGCTTCGGCCGGCAGATCCGCCGCCGTCTTGAGGCGCGCGACCACGGCATCGATCTCCGTCGCGCCAGGCCACTTCGTGCCATCAGGATCGATCCGGTCGTGATAGCCGAGATAGGCGTAGCGCCAGATGCCACCGGCCATCAGATGCG
>JANNTF010000439.1:0-15708 GCA_031403455.1 Alphaproteobacteria bacterium
GACGAAGCCGATATCCGCCGTCGTTTTCAGCATGCGCGCGAGCTTGGCGCGAATTTCCTTCGCCTCACCCATTATCCGCATCACGACCTCGTCGCGCGGATCGCCGACGAGCTCGGCTTCCTGCTGTGGGCGGAGGTGGCCGTCTATTGGGCGATCGACTTCGCCAATCCCGCCACGTACGCCGACGCCGAGAATCAGCTGCGCGAGTTGATTGCACGCGACGCCAACCGCGCGAGCATCGTGATCTGGGGCCTCGGCAACGAGAACGCCGATACCGATGCGCGTTATCGCTTCATGACGGGACTCGCGCACGCCGTGCGCGCGGCCGATCCGACACGTCTGATCGCCGCGGCCTGCCTGATCAATCGCGAGAATTTCACGATCGAAGATCGGCTCACCGACTCGCTCGACGTGATCGGGCTGAACGAGTATTTCGGCTGGTATGAGCCGGATTTTTCCGGGCTGGAGCGCCTGTTCGCCAACTCGCATCCGGACAAGCCGGTGATCATCAGCGAGACCGGCGCCGATGCGCGCCCCGGCCATCGCGGCGCCGGGCGCATTCTGTTCACCGAGGATTGGCAGGCCGAGTTTCATCGTCGTCAGTTCGAGCTGGTCGAGCGGACTGCTTACGTGCGCGGCTATGCCGCCTGGCTTCTCTATGATTTTCGCTCCGAGCGCCGGCAGACGGGGTTTCAGCGCGGCTTTAACCGCAAGGGCCTGATTGCCGCGGACAAGACGTCGAAGAAGCTCGCCTTTGCGGCTCTGGCCTCGATCTTCCGCCGGCACGCGAGCCGGTGAGGGGTGAGCGTCAGCGTTCCACGCGCGCGCACCAGTCGAGCGCGCCCTGGGCGGCGCAGACCGCGGTCGAGAAACAGGCTTGCAGCAGATACCCGCCAGTCGGTGCTTCCCAGTCGAGCATCTCGCCGACCGCGAAAACGCCGGGCAGGCGGCGCAGCATGAATTGCGCGTCGAGTTCGCTCTGGGCGATGCCGCCGGCGGTGGAGATGGCGCGCGCGATTCCGGCGGGCGCGGTCACCACGAGCGGCAGCGATTTGATCATGGCGGCGAGAGACGCCGGGGCGCTGGGCAGCGCCATGCCCGCCGTCTCGCGCAGCAAGCCGATCGCCACCGGCGACAAGGCGGCGGATTTGCGCAGATAGGTCGCGAGCGACTGGCTGCGCCGCGGCGTCTCCAGCCGCTGCGTCAACGCGTCGAGATCGAGGTCCGGACGCAAATCGAGGCGCAGCGTGACCGGGGCATGGCGGCGCAAAGCCGCGCGCAGCGGCGCCGCGAGCGCATAGACGGCGCCGCCTTCGAGCCCGGTGGCGGTGATGACCGCCTCGCCGCGCACGACGTGGCCGGCGCAGCGCAGTGCGATGCGCTTGAGCGGCGTGCCGGCGAAGCGTTCCCTGAAATGCGCCGACCAGTCGATCAGGGCGCCGCAATTCGCCGGGCTGAGCGCCGCGATCGAGATGCCGCGTGCGCGAAGCAGATCGGCCCATGCGCCATCCGAGCCGAGCCGCGGCCAGCTCGCGCCCCCCAGCGCCAGCACGGTCGCATCCGGTCGGTCGCTCACATCCGTGCCATCGGCGATCCGGAAGCGCAGCGCACCGTCGTCGTCCCATCCGATCCAGCGATGGCGCAGCGCGACGCGCGCGCCAAGCGCGGTCAGCCGCGCCACCCAAGCGCGCAGCAGCGGCGACGCCTTGAGCGCAACGGGAAACACGCGGCCGCTGCTGCCGACGAAACATGGCTGGCCCAGACCCTCGGCCCAGGCCCGCAGCGCCGCGGGCGGGAACGCCGCGATGGCGGGCGCCAGCCACGACGCGGTCTCGGCATAGCGGGTGAGGAAGGTCTCGAGCGGTTCGCTGTGGGTCAGATTGAGGCCGCCGCGCCCCGCCATCAGGAACTTTCGACCCAGACCCGGCATGTGGTCGTAGACGGTCACTCGCGCGCCGCGTGACGCGAGGCACTCGGCCGCCATCAGGCCGGCGGGTCCGCCGCCGATGACGGCAATGCGTGGAGCAGGTGGAGACATGGCGCGATCATGCGCGATGGCGCGCGTTTCGTCGCCCGTGAAGCTAGGCGCGCCCCAACATCGATGATAGGAAATTTCCGCGCTGCGCCGTGACGCGCACGCGGCAAGTCGAGCGACAGGAGGCAGAATGCGCGTCGAGATCATCTGCACGGGCGACGAGGTGCTGACCGGCAAGATCGTCAACAGCAATTTCAGCCATATCAGCCAGCGTCTGGAGGATGTCGGCCTGTCGGTGGTGTGGGGCACGACGGTCGGCGACGATCGCGCGTGTCTGCTCGAAGCGTTTCAGCGCGCGTCGAATCGGGCGGATGCGGTGATCGTCAATGGCGGACTGGGGCCGACGGTCGACGATCTGTCGCAGGAGATCGCTGCGCACGCCGCCGGTGTGGAGCTGGTCCTGCACGAGGAATGGCTCGGGCGGATGGAGGCTTTCTTCACCCGGCGTGCGCGGGTGATGCCCCCGAACAACCGCAAGCAGGCGATGCTGCCGGCGACGGCCGAGATGCTCGACAATCCGATCGGCACGGCCTGCGGCTTCGCGCTCGATATCGGCAAGGCGCGCTTCCTGTTCACGCCGGGCGTGCCGCGCGAGCTCAAGCGCATGCTCGAGGAGCAGGTCATCCCGCGCCTGCTGGAGCGCAGCGGCACGGCCAGCTCGATCCATCTCAAGCGGTTCCATTCCTACGGCATCGGCGAGTCGCATGCCGACACGCTGCTGCAGGGGATCGAGGATCTGGTGCCGGACAGCAGCGTGAAGCTCGGATTTCGCGCGCACTACCCGCAGCTCGAGACGAAGCTGACCGTGCGCGGCGTCGATCGCGCCGACATCGACCGCAAGCTTGCGCCGGTTCAGGCGGAAGTGCGCAAGCGGCTCGGCAATTTCATTCTCGCCGAGGACGACCAGACGCTCGAAGGCGTGGTGCTCGCCGCTTTGGCGAGTCGGCAGCAATCCCTCGCGGTGGCCGAGAATTTCACGTCGGGTCAGATCGCCGCGCGGATCGGCCATCTGCCAGGCGCCGAACATGTCTTCCGGCGCGGAATCGTCGCGCGCGATCTGGGCCAGATCGCCGCCGCCGTCGGGCTCGATGTGGCTCAGCCGGCCGGACGGCTCGACGCGACCGTGGTCGGCGCGGTGGCGCAGGCGCTGCGCAGCGCCACCGGCGCCAGCCATGGCCTGGCGGTGCTGATCGCGCTCGATGACGGCGATGATCGATTGGATTTCGGCGGCACGATCCTGATCGCGATCGCGACGTCGACCGAAACGGTCACGCGCGAGGCCCGAATCCTCGGCGGGCGCGAATGGGTTCGGCTCGGCGCGACCGAGATGGGGCTCGATTGCTTCCGTCGCTTCCTGCAAGGCCTGCCAATCGACGAGCGGACCGATTTCGAGAAGAAGTAGACGCCGCGCGCGCCCTCAGCGCTTGTTCTTCTTGCGCGCCGCGTAGCGCGCGTCGCGCGCCGCCTTGCGCTGGATCTCCAGAGCCGCGTCCTGGATCGCCTTCTCCGCGGCGAGGCGTGTCGCCTCGGCTTCGCGGGTGATCCGCTCTTCCTCGCGCGCCCGCTCTTCCGCTTCCTTGGCGGCCTTGCGCTCCGCGAGGCGCGTATCGCGAGCAACCGCGATCGCGGCGCGCGCGGCCAATTGCTCGATGACAGCCGGGTCATTCGGCTTGGGTTTTGTCCGGAATTTCTCCAACGCGGCCTGCTTAGCCTTGGCGGCCGTGGTCAGTCGGTCGTCAAACTTGTCGCCTTTGAACCCGCTCATTCGTCCTTCACTCGGTTACATTGAATTGTATGGTCGCAAGGTAGCGCAGCGAAGACCGCGCGCAAATCCTGCTGTTTATGTTGGCTCGATGGCCGGTAGTCCGTGGGCGCCCGAGCGCGGACGATGCCGATTTCGGCCGTCTCTGAGGCGCCGTGGGGCGTCGCTTTGATCGGGCGCGCTCCGGGGCCCAAATAAAACGCGCAATAAACAGAAAGGCCGCCCCACGAGGGGGCGGCCCGACAGGTCGGGTCAGACGACCCGATCAGTCCTTCTGCAGTTCACGCGGCCTGGATGTTGCCGACGGCGAGCTTGCCGGTGCGGCGATCTTCCTGCGTGTCGAACGAGACCTTCTGGCCTTCCGACAGGCTGCGCATCCCGGCGCGCTCGAGAGCGGTGGCGTGGACGAAAACGTCCTTGCCGCCGTCGTCGGGCTGGATGAATCCAAAGCCCTTTTGCTCGTTGTAGAACTTCACGGTGCCCTTAACCATGGGGGTATCCTTTCGCTTGCTTAGCTGCACATGAGCCAAAACCACGCGTGAGACGCGCGCTTCAGGCTCGGTTAGTCGATGTTTGGAGAGGGTCTGAACGTGCGCCCAGCATGCAGCGAAGGCGTAACGGCCCGATCGTCCGGCCAAATGTCGATGGCTAGGTATAGGTCCGAACGCCGCCCTTGGCAAGGCGGCTCGCAGTTTTTGATTACACGGCGATCGATGCGGCTGTCGCGCGTCGATCGCGTGCGCGGCGCCGGCGCGTCAGGCCGCGACTTTCGGCGCCGCGTCGGGGGGCGGCGTGTCCGGAGTCGCCATCGCAGCGTCGAACTCGACATTGGAACAAGCCGTTGCGGTCACCGGCGCTGCTTGTCCGTGCGGCGAGGGATAGGCGTCGGAACCCTCGATGGTGTTGTCCCGGATTGTCAGGCCGTCGACACAGTGAGCCGTGACCAGGCGACGGTCGGACGCCACGAAGTGGTTCCGCTCGATGCGGATATTGCTGTGATATCGCGTCGCCGCGCGTTGGGCCGGCGCGATGCCGGGCGTGATCTGGATCGCCGCCTCGCCCCAGATACCGTAATTGCAATCCTCGAAGTGGTTGTCGTGGATGGCGACATCACGCACGGCGCCGGACTCGAACCATTCGCTGGCATCGCCGGCGATCAGGATGGCGGCGCCGGGAACGTGGAACCGATTGCCCTCGATCGCGATCGGACCGGGCGTGGAGATCAGGAATCCGCGTGCGCGATTGGCGCGCGCCGTGCAGCCGCGGATGGTCACCGCGGGCGTCCAGGTCAGGTTTGCCACCGCGTCGCCGATCTCGAGCGCCGTGGGTAAGCTGCCGTCGAATGTGACACGCAGGAATTCCTTGTTGACCCGTTGCACCGCCCGCACCGCGGCATCGTGGTAGGTCAGCAGCGTATCGGCGCGCACGAATTCGACGCGATCGCCCGGCGCGACGAACTCCGCGCCGTGATGCTGGCGATGCATGAGGCGCAGTTCGAGCGCGTCGGCGCGAATCTTCGCGCTGACCTGGGCATAGATCCCGTGGACGTTGGTGGCATCGTCCATCTGGTTCTCGAACAGGCAGTCGACCATCTCGATCCGGCCCTTGCAGTTCACGAAATGCGTGGCGTCGTTCTGTGTCGAGATCAGGCGCGTCCCGTCCGGCGGCGGCGTCACCCGGACATTGTCGAGTCGGATCGTCTCGCTGCGCTGTGCGATCACCCCCATCCCGCCGGCGTGATGAATGGTGATGTCCGTGAGGGTGATCTCGCGGCTCCCGGTGATCGTGATCGCGGGGCAATGCCGGCCGTCATCGACGAGGACGAGCTTGTTGCCCGGCATCGGCTTGGGTCGGCTGAGGGCCGCCGTCAGGCGCACGCGCTGCGGCCCGATCGCCTCGGCCACGTAGCGTCCGCCGATGCCATAATTGTCGTGGACCTGCGGCGCGGTCTCGCGCTTGCGCGGATCCCACTCCAGGATGTTGCCGATCGTATGCGTGACGCCACCCTCGCCGGCGAAGACCAGTCGCCCATATTCGAGCCGGTAGGAGAAGGCGTCATCGATGCGCAGATCGACGCCGTCGGCGCGTGTTTCGGTCACTTCGGCTTCGCCATGGAACGGCCGCGACCAGTCGATCGAGAAGCCGCGCAGCCGCACGCGCGCCGATTTCTCGATGACGATCGGCAGCACGAAACCATGGAAGACGAACTGCGCGCCGTCGCCCAGAATCTCGAGTTCGTCGAACCCGATGATCGGGAACGCGATGCGCTTCAAGCCCTCATCGTTGTTGGCGATGAAGAGGTAGCGCTCGGCGCCGCGATCAGGCCAGAAATCGTAACGGCCCGGTGGAAAGACGAGCTGCGTGCCGCCGGTATCCTTGAGCCGCGCCAGGGCCTGGCGCGCAGCCGGCGTCGTGTCGCTGCCGTCACCGGCGCGGCCGCCGAACTCCTCGATACTCAGCGTCAAGCATGGTCTCCATGTGCGAACTGCACCTGGACCTCAGCGCAAACTGCTTAACGCGCCGTTGACGCGGGCGGGGCCAAGTCAGATTGTCCGCAGGGTTGAGCGAGATCTCCACACCATCGGAAGGAAAGCACGGCGTGACGCAGGATCGGCGAACGGCGCGGGTCGCCGCATTCGAATGTGAGAAACGGCCCGCGATCGGATCGCGCGGGATGGTCGTCACCAACCACCCGCTGGCCTCCGCAGCCGGAGCCGAGATGCTGCTCGCCGGGGGCAATGCGATCGATGCCGCCATCGCCGCATTTTTCGCGCTGACCGTCGTCGAGCCGATGATGGTGGGAGTCCTCGGCGGCGGCCTCGCGCATATCCGGCTGGCCGATGGGCGACATCTCATTCTCGACGGGTTGAGTACGGCGCCCGCGGCGGCGCGCGGCGACATGTACGAATGCGTGTCGGACAAGCTGCCCGATTACCGGGAGACACGCGGCCGCGCCAATGCCGTCGGCCCCTTGGCGATCGCGGTGCCGGGCGCGCTTGCCGGCTGGTGCGCGGCCTTGGAGCGTTTCGGCAAATTCCCGATCGCCGATGTCGTGGCGCCGGCGATCCGGCTTGCCGAGCGTGGCTTCGTGGTCAGCCCGTATCTCGCCGATTGTGTGACCGATCTCGCTTTCGATCTGGCGCGCGACCCGGGCCTGACGGCGTTGTTCCTGCCCGGCGGCGCACCGATCCAGCCCGGGGCGCGATTGATCCAGGGCGACTACGCGCAGAGTCTGCGCGAGATCGCGCGCCATGGTGCGGCGGCTCTCTATGGCGGCAAGCTTGGCGACGCGCTGGTGGGCGCCATGGCGCGCAGTGGCGGGCTGATCGATGCCGGCGACCTCAAGCGTTTCCGCGTGATCGAGCGGGAGGCGGTGCGTGGCCGTTATCGCGGCTTCGAGATTCTCGGGCCACCGCCGCCATCGTCGTCGGGCGTCCATGTCGTGCAGATGCTCAATCTTTTGGAGGGCTACGACATCGGCGCGATGGGTTTCGGCTCACCCGATGCGGTCCATCTTCTGGCGGAGGTGATGAAGATCGCGTTCGCCGATCGCGCGGTCGCGACCGCCGATCCCGCCTTCGTCGCCGTGCCCGTCGAACGGCTGATCGCCAAAGCGTACGCGCAACAGCGGCGCGCGGGCATCGATCTGGCGCGTGCGAAGCATTGGCAATCGGGCATCACCGGCGGCGAGTCCGCCAATACGACTCACGTCACGGTGGCCGATGCCGACGGCAATGTCGTCGCGAGCACACAGACGATCAACGGCCTGTTCGGCGCCTGTGTCCAGATTCCGGGCACCGGCATGCTCACCAACAACTACATGTTCAACTTCGATCCGCATCCGGGCCTCGCGCTCTCGATCGCGCCGGGCAAGCGCGTCTTCACCTCGATGGCGCCGATGATGGCGTTGCGCGACGGGCGGGTGGTCTACGCGCTCGGCCTGCCCGGCGGCTTGCGCATCTTCCCATCGGCGTTCCAGGCGCTGGTCAATCTGATCGACCACGGCATGAGCCTGCAGGAGGCCGTCGAGGCGCCGCGCGTGTGGACCGAGGGCGGCGTTCTCGAAGTGGAAAAGGCGATCCCTGAAAGCGTCACGCAGGCGCTGATCGCGCGCGGCCATCAGGTGCAGCGTGTGCAGCGCGTCGCGGGCGGCATGAACGCGATCGCGTTCGGCGCGGACGGCGCGCTCACTGGCGCGGCGTGCTGGCGCGCCGACGGCACGCCGGTGGCGATCTCCGGCGGCTTGGCGCGCGCGGGCGTGCGCTTCTCCGCGATGTGAACAACTCCCTGCTTTCAAGAGATGAGTGCATCACCATGACCGAGACGATCCTGATCCTCGACCCGATGGCGCTGGGACGCGCCGACCAGCTGCGCGCGCTCATGCCGCCTGGCTTCGTGCTCACGCATGCCACGACTCGCGGCGACGACCATCTCTGCGACATCATTCCCGATGCGGATTACGCGATCTCCGGCCAGGTGGCGGTGAGCGGCCGTGTGCTGCGCGCCGCGCGCAAGCTCAAGCTGCTGCACAAATGGGGAGTCGGCGTCGACAATTTCGATCTCGACGCGGCGCGCGAATGCAAGATCAAGGTCGCGCGGACCACCGGCAGCAATGCCATGCCGGTCGCGGAATTCGCCATCGGGCTCATGCTCGCGACCCTGCGCAACATGGCCGGTGGCCATCACGGTCTGCAGCAAGGCGTATGGCAGCGCAACATGCGCGAGGCCTTCCTGCTGTCGAACAAGACCGTCGGCCTCGTCGGCTTCGGCGCGATCGGCAAGAACGTCGCGCGGCTGCTGCAAAGCTTCAACTGCACGATTCTCTACAACAAGACCAAGCCGCTCGACGCCGCCGAGGAGGCGAAGCTCGGCGTGCGTTTCGCCACCGTCGCTGATCTGCTCCGGCAATCCGACATCGTCTCGTTGCATTGCCCGCTCACACCGACGACGACCGGTCTCATCAACCGTGCCGCCCTCTCCTCGATGAAGAAGACGGCGATCCTGGTCAATTGCGCGCGCGGCGGCGTCGTGCTCGAGGATGATCTCGTGTGGGCGCTCGAGAACGGCGTCATCCACGCCGCCGCCGCCGACGTCTACGACATCGAGCCGCTGCCGCCGACCTCGCCCCTCATCGGTGTTGCCAACATGATGGTCACGCCGCACCTCGCCGCGATGAACGCCGACACCTTCGAGCCGACGGTCACCCGCATGTTTCGCAACATCCAGCACGTCGCGCGGGGCGAGCCCATACCGGCCCTCGACCTCGTCGTCGGCTGAACGAAGCGCGGCGGCAAGATTTCGGGAAATCCGGTGTGAAGCTTGCACTCATCGTCGTGCTCGCGATCCTCGCGGTCGCGGTGCTCGCCGGCGGCATCTGGCTGTGGACGCCGGACAAGTCACGCGCGGCGTTGGAGGCCAAGCATCTGGCCGCCCGCGGCGACATCATCGCCGTGGCGGGCGTGTCCTTGCATGTGCGCGACACGGGGCCGAGAGCCGCGCCCGTGGTGATCATGCTGCATGGATTCGGTTCCAGCCTGCACACCTGGGAGTCGTGGGCAGAGTTGCTCCGGCCGGCGCATCGCGTGATCCGGTTCGATTTGCCGGGCGCTGGATTGTCGAGCGCGGATCCCACGGGCGATTACAGCGATGCGCGCACGATCGAGCTGCTGGTGGCGCTGATGGATCGGCTTGAAGCGGCGTAGGCCAGCCTCGTCGGCAACTCGATCGGCGGGCGCATCGCCTGGATGTTCGCGGTGCGGCATCCGGAGCGGGTGACGAAGCTGGTGCTCGTATCACCCGACGGATTCGAGAGCCCCAGCGGCGCTTATGGCCAGAGGCCCGAATTGCCCGCCATGGTCAAATTGATGCGCTACGCGCTGCCGCGTGCGCTGCTGCGCATTCGTGCGCCGGTGCTGCTGATCTGGGGCGAGAAGGACGCGATGATTCCCCTCAGCAACGCCGCCGACTATGTGCGCGAATTGGCGGACGCCAGGCTGGTTTCCTTTCCCGTCGCGCGCGGCATGACCAGGCGTGACGATCCCGCCGCGGCAATCTGGGCGCCCATGGTCGGCGCGGCGGCACCGCGTGATCTCTGCACGGATTGCGGAATTTCGCGCACGGATGATGCCAAGAGCTGCGGTCGTGCGTGTCAGTTCATCAAGCCGGATTACGCCGCGCTCGAGGCCAGCGTGCATGGCCGCGCGCGCGATCCCGGCCGTCCCGACGAGCAGGTCTTCGGTCCGTTTCGCCGCATGGTTCGGGCGTCGTTGACGCCGCCGCGCGAAGGCGCGCAATGGACGGGCATCACGACGCGCATCGCGGAGCGCTTGCTCGAGACGGGCGCCGTCGATGCCGTCCTCACGATGGCGCCGGATCCGCAGGACCGCTGGCGGCCGGTGCCGGTGCTCGTGACGAAGCCCGAAGCCATGGCGGAAATGCGCGGCATGCAGATGGGCTATGCGCCGCTGCTGGCTTTGCTCGCGCCTGCGCGCGCGCAGGGGTACAAGCGCCTCGCGGTCATCGGCATCCCGTGCCAAGTCTAAGCGCTGCGTGCGCTCGAGCGCGAACTCGGCTTCGATCGGCTCTACGTGATCGGCACGCCGTGCTCGGACAACACGACGACGGAGAAATTCCACGCTTTCCTGGCGCTGCTCTCGGCGGCGCCGGAGACGATCACCTATCTCGAATTTCGCGCCGACTACCATGTCGAGCTGCGCTTCGCGGACGGGCGCAAGACGGCGATTCCCTTCCTGCAGCTGGCGCTCTCGAAGCTGCCGCCCGATTTCTTCCCGCTGACCTGCCGCAGCTGCGTCGACTACACGAACGTGCTCGCCGACATCACCCTCGGCTACATGGGCGGCGAAGGCGAGCAATGGGTGCTCGTGCGCAATGCACGTGGCGAGGAGCTGCTCGCGACGCTCGGCGCGGAGCTGCGGCTCTCCGCGCCCGGCAGCGCCGGCAAGCGCCGCAATGCGGTGAAGGGATTTCTCGCCAATGTGGAGCGCGCGGCGGGCGGGCCTCCTTTGCGCCGCATGCCGAATTGGCTGCGTCCGATCGTCGGCTGGCTGATGCCGCGGATCGGGCCGCGCGGTCTCGAATTCGCGCGCGCGGGTGGAGATGAAGGCGGTCGAGACGATCATCCATCTGCGTCGCGAGAAGCCGAGGCGCCTGAAGAACATGGTGCCCGCCCATGTCGGGGCCCTGGTCGAAGCCTATGGCCTCACGCCACGCGACGACGAACGGCGCTGAAATGCAGCCGCGCGCTCCTAGACGAGATGGCAGGCGGCATGATGGCCGGGTGCGATCTCGCGATAGGGCGGATAGACGCGTTCGCAGATCGGCTGCTTGAACTTGCACCGTGTATGGAAGGCGCAGCCGGGCGGCTGATCGATCGGACTCGGGATCTCGCCGGCCATGCTGGCGGCCTGTCGTACGTGGCCGGGCGTGGGCAGCTTCGCGCGGGGTATCGCGTCCAGCAGCATCTGCGTGTAGGGGTGCGCCGGGCGCCGATAGATGTCGTCGCGCGTCGCGCTCTCGACGATGCGGCCGAGATAGAGCACCGCGACGCGCTGACTCATGTGCTTCACGATGGCGAGGTCGTGCGCGATGAAGAGATAGGAGAGGTTCAGTTTCTCCTTCAGCTCCTGCATCAGGTTCAGCACCTGCGCCTGGATCGAGACGTCGAGGGACGACACCGGCTCGTCCGCGACGATCAGGCGCGCGTCGACCGCGAGGGCGCGCGCGATGCCGATGCGCTGGCGCTGGCCGCCCGAGAATTCATGCGGCAGCTTGGTTGCATGCGCGCCGTCGAGACCGACTTGGGCGAGCAGCTCGATCACACGGGCGCGGCGCTCGCGCGGCTGCAGCGGCGCGCCCTGCGCGATCATCGCCTCCTCGATCGAGGCGCCGACGCTATAGGACGGGTTCAGCGACGACAGCGGATCCTGGAAGATCATCTGCATGTGCCGGCGCAGCGGCTTGAACTGGCGGCGCGACAGGCCGGAGACGATCGCACCCTTGTAGCGGACCACGCCGGCGCTTGCCGGAATCAGGTTCAGGATGACGCGGGCGATGGTCGACTTGCCGCTGCCCGACTCGCCGACGAGGCCGAGCGTCTCGCCCTCGTGAAGGTGGAAGGAAACACCGTCCACCGCCTTGACGATCTTGGCGGCGCCGAAGACCGCGCCCGAGCGAATGCGAAAATGCTTGGCGAGGTTCTCGACGTCAAGGAGCGGCGGGGCGGTCATGCGGGCGCACCCGTCAGCGGTTTCCAGCAGCGCACATGGCGTGTGGCGGAGAGCGGCTGGCGCGGCGGCGCCTCGCTGCGGCAGTGCGCATCGGCAAGCGGGCAACGCGGTGCGAAGGCACAGCCCGCGGGCAGCTGCGCGAGATCGGGTACGGTTCCGGGAATCGCCAGCAGGCGCGCACGCTGCTGATCGATATCGGGCATCGACTCGAGGAGGCCGCGTGAATAGGGATGCGCGGGCGCGGTGAACAACTCGGCCACCGAGGCCTCCTCGACGATCCGGCCGGCGTACATCACCGCGACGCGATCGGCATTCTCCGCGACCACGCCGAGATCATGGGTGATCAGCAGGATGGCGGTCTTGCGGCGCTCGCGCAGGTCATGGATCAAGCCGAGAATCTGCTTCTGGATCGTGACGTCGAGCGCGGTCGTCGGCTCGTCGGCGATCAGCAGTTCGGGATCGCAGGCGATCGCCATGGCGATCATCACGCGCTGACACATGCCGCCGGACAGCTCGTGCGGGTAACTGTCGAAACGCCGCGCCGGCTCGGAGATGCCGACCTCCTGCAGCAGCCGGATGGTCTTGGCGCGCGCGCCGTCCTTCTCACTCTTGCCGTGGCAGAGCAGTGTCTCGGTGATCTGGCGGCCCACCGTCAGGACCGGATTGAGCGACGTCATCGGTTCCTGAAAGATCATCGCGATCTCGCCGCCCCGCAGCTTGCGCAGCGCGTCGGGCGGCATGCGGCGCAGATCCTGCCCCTTGAAGAGGATCCGGCCGTCGCCGGTCGCGCCGATCTCCGGCGGGATGAGGCCCATCACGGTGAGCGATGTGACGCTCTTGCCGCAACCCGACTCGCCGAGGAGCGCCAGGATCTCCCCGCGCGCGATCTGGAAATCCACGCCGTCCACCGCTTTCACGACGCCGCGCCTGGTCCGGAAGGACACGCGCAGATCTTCGACGCGCAGCAGCGGCTCAGCCATGCGGGTGCGCCGGCGCGCTGGTTGCGCGTGTCCTCACAGCGTCCTCAGCGCCGTTTCCATTCGTGCGATGCCGTCCTCGAGCACCGCGCGGGTACAGCCGAAATTCAAGCGAACGAAATTCCTGCCGGCGCTGCCGAACTCGTCGCCCGCGCTGAAACCGACCTTGCCGCGTTCGAGGAAGAAGCGTTGCGGCTCGATCGGCAGCCCCAGCGCCGAGCAATCCAGCCAGGCGAGAAACGTGCCCTCGGGTTCGTGCATGCGGATGCCGCCGAGGCGCGTGCGCACCGCCTGTACCAGGTAGTCGCGATTGCCCTGCAGATACGCGACCAAGTCGCGCTTCCACGCGCCAGCTCCGGCCAGGGCGGCAAGAGTCGCTTCCAGCCCGATGACGTTGACGCTGTCCACCATGCCCAGGCGCGCCGCGTTGAATTTCTCGCGCAGCGCCGCATTGCGGATGATCGCGAAAGCCGTCTTCAGTCCCGCGATGTTGTAGGTCTTGCTCGCCGACATCAGCGTGATCGTCGTCTCCGCGATCGCCGTGCTCAGCGACGCCGTCGGCACGTGCCGGCGCCCATCGAAGACAAGGTCGCAATGGATCTCGTCGGAGATCATCACGATGTTGCGCGCGAGACAGGCCTCGGCGAGCGCCAGCAACTCGTCACGTTCGAACACCTTGCCCAGCGGATTATGCGGAGTGCAGAACAGGAATGCCCTGGCCCGGTCGAGCGCCTGGGCCAGCGCGGCCATATCGATGCGGTGGCGGCCGTCATGCGATGCACGCAGCTCGACATCGAGGCGTGTGAGGTTCCAATGGCCGGGCGCGTTGAGGATCGGACGATACATCGGTGTCTGCACGACGACGCCGTCACCCCGAGCCAATAGCGCCCGCAGCGACATGTTGAAGCCCGCCTCGACGCCCGGCAGGAACACGATCTCCTGTGGCGCGATCGCCCAGCCGTAGGTCTGCGCCATGCTGGCGACGATCTGCGCGCGCAGCGCATCGCGTGCGACCGCGTAGCCGAACACGGGATGCTCGAGCCGGGTCCGCAGCGCATCGAGAATAGCGGGCGCCACCGCGAAATCCATGTCGGCCACCCACATCGGCAGCACATCGGCCGGATAGCGGCTCCATTTCGTGCTGCCGGTGTCGCGGCGGTCGATGGGTCGATCGAAGTCAAAATCCATGGCGCGCTGCTTTCTTCCTCTGTCGGTCCGCTGCGATCATAGCGCGGCATCAGGCGTTGCCGGCGCGACGACGATCCGGAAACCGTTACCGCGCCAGAACCCCTCCGGTTCGAGACTGCCGCGATAGGTGCAGCACGCCTTTTCCTTGGCGCTGGAGAAGCAGCCGCCGCGCAGCACGCGACGGATGCGCGGGTCAGCGTCGAGCGCCTCGCGTCCATCGTCGCGATACGGGTAGCGCCAGGACGGCGTGGTCATGTCCTCACCCCAAAGTGTCGTGCACCATTCCCAGACCTGCCCGCACATGTCGTGGCAGCCATGGGCCGAGCGGCCCTGCGGGAAGAGGCCGACGGCGCACGTGTCGTTGAGACCCGCTTCCTCGCCGTTGCAGCGATCCGGCGCCCAAGCCCCGTTCCAGGGATAGACGATTGCGCCGGCGTTGTCGGGCTGGTCGCCGCGCGCGGCTCTTTCCCACTCCGGCTCGGTGGGCAAGCGCACGCGTTCATCCCCACGGAGCTTTCCCGCGGCGCGCCACTGCGCGGTGAGCCACGCACAGAATGCGCGCGCGTCGTGCCAGGTCACATCCACCGCGGGCGCATTGGCGCGCTCGGCGCGGCGCCCGTCGGCGGAGCGCCAGCGCCTGCCGGTCTGTGTCACGAAGCGCAAATAGAGGCCGTTGGTGATCGGGTATCGGCCGATACGAAATGCGTCGAGCGTGACGCGATGCGGCGGCGTCGAGTTGGGCTGCAGCGCCGATCCCATGCAGAAGCTGCCGCCTGGCACATCCGCCAGCGCCTCGAGGTCGCGCGGGTCGCCGTATCGCGCGAGATGCCGGCCCGCTTTCTCGCGCAGCGGGATGGCGAGGTGTCCGTCCTCGACGATGCGCAGCAATGCCGCTTTCAGCGACTCCAGGACCTCGTGCGGCGTACCGCCGTGTTCCGTCTCGACCAGTATCGAGGCCGCGAGGACCGCGCCGATCAATCCGGTCCGGCCTGGCGCCGAAATCAGGCCGCGCAGGATTGCGTCGACAGCCGCGTCGCGCGCCATCACGCGTCGCGCCAGTATCCGAAGCGGCGCGGTCCAAATTCCCGGGTCGGCATGAAACAGCGCGATACTCTCCGCGACCGGTTGGCTCTCCAGGTGCCGCGCCGCGAGGAACTCCAGCACAAACGGCTTCTCCAGCGCGACCATCGCGCCTGTCTCGTGCAGCGACCTCGCCAGAGCGGGATCCAGCGCCTCGAAGCCGCCGCTTCCCGCATGACGCCGAAACGCCGCTTCGGTGATGCGCGCACGATCCTCAGGCGTCCGGTCGCGTGTTGCGGCGCCGAGCCACGCATCCACCAGCTCATGCTTGGAAGCCGGCGCCCCGTCGACGCCGAGCGACAGCATGAAGAGCCCGGGATTGCCGGAATCCGAAATCGCGGCGGTCGGGTGCTTGCCTCTGGCGTAGGCGTTGCGCTGCGCCGCCAGCAGCGGCAGCAAGCTGCGCTTGGTCATGCGGCT
>JANNTF010000440.1:0-5575 GCA_031403455.1 Alphaproteobacteria bacterium
TGCATCAGCGCGGCGGCGACATCGAGCCGCAAGGCGAAGGGCTGTCCGGAAGCGGTGCTCGCCGCGCGTTGGCGCGCCGTCAGGCGACGGCAGATCCCAGGATAGACCGGCCCATCCGGGCCATGCGGCGCGTGGCCGGCACGCGCGATCTCGGCGGCGATGTCGGTGCGCGTGCAGAAGCAGGGATAGAGCACGCCGCGTGCGTCCAGTCGGTCGAGCGCCTGGCGATAGGTGGCCATGTGGTCGGATTGGCGCCGCACGGGGGTCTCCCATGACAGGTCGAGCCAGGCGAGATCTTCGTAGATGCCGGCTTCGAATTCGGGCCGGCAGCGCGTCGCGTCGATGTCTTCGATGCGCAGCAGGAATCGGCCGCCGGCGCGGCGCGCGGCGTCGGCGGCGAAGAGGGCGGCGCGTGCGTGACCGAGATGCAACCGGCCCGTCGGCGACGGCGCGAAACGCGTAACGATCGTCATGGCTCTCGACGCTAGCACGCGTCTTCCGCTAGCTAAGCGCCATGTCAGATTTCTTCACCCTCGAGGGGCCGAGCATCGGTCCCGTCGCCGGCGGGCGTCCGCGCTCGCTCGTCATCCTCCTGCATGGACTCGGCGCCGATGGCGACGACCTCATCCAACTCGCCGGTTTCTGGGGCGAGGCGCTGCCGACGACGGAGTTCATCTCGCCGCATGCGCCGTTTCCCTGCGACATGGCGCCGTATGGACGGCAATGGTTCAGTCTGCAGGATCGCGATCCGGACGCGATCCTGTCGGGCGTGGCCGCGGCGGCGCCGATCCTCGGCGGCTTCATCGACGCGAGCCTGGAAGCGCGTGGACTTCCCGACTCGGCGCTCGCGCTTGTCGGATTCTCGCAGGGCACGATGATGTCGCTGTTCGTCGCGCCGCGTCGCGCCGTCCCCATCGCCGGAATCGTCGGGTTCTCCGGCGCCTTGATCGGCGCGGATCGGCTGGTTGCCGAGGTGAAATCGCGCGCGCCGGTCCTGCTCATTCATGGCGATGCGGATCCGATCGTTCCGTTCACCGCCATGGCGACCGCGGATGCCGCTTTGCGGGGCGCCGGGATCACGGTCACGACCGAGCGACGCCCGGGCCTCCAGCATGCGATCGATGAGATCGGCTTGGCCAAGGCCGGCGCGTTCCTGGCGCGCCATCTGCCCAGGTGACCGACCGATGCGCGATGTTCGCGCGCGTGCCGGTTGTTGTGCGGTGCGATGGTTTCGGATACCAATTATTGGAGTTTGCGGTGGTCGGTGATACCGCGAGCAGCGCTCGGAACCTCGTACTCGGGGAGTGTCCTTGTCGGTCGAAACCTGCCCCACACTGGTCCTGAACGCGGATTTCCGTCCGCTCAGCTATTTCCCGTTGTCACTCTGGTCGTGGCAGGACGCGGTCAAGGCCGTGTTCCTGGGGCGCGTCAACATCGTCTCGGAATACGATCAGGTGATCCGCTCGCCGACGCTCGAGATGCGTCTGCCCTCGGTGATTTCACTCAAGGAATACGTGCGGTCTGAGCGCCGCCCCGCCTTCACGCGGTTCAACGTGTTCCTGCGCGACCGCTTCACCTGCCAGTACTGCGCGCAATCCTTCCCGACGCAGGAGCTGACTTTCGACCACATCATTCCGCGCTCGCGCGGCGGGTGCACGACTTGGGGCAACGTCGTCACGGCGTGCAGCTGCTGCAATCTGGCCAAGGGCAACCGTACGCCCAAGCAGGCACGCATGTTCCCGCGCTTCGGGGCCTTCGCCCCGACGGCGCAGCTTCTGCAGGAGAACGGCCGGGCCTTCCCGCCGAATTTCCTGCACGAGAGCTGGCGCGATTTCCTCTACTGGGACAGCGAACTCGACCCGGCCTGAGCGGCGCTCAGTGCGGGCAGCGGTCGCATAGTCCAAGTCGCGCGCGCGCGCCGGCGATCACGGCGAGAAGATCCTCTCGGCTGACGTGGTCGCGGCGCAGCATCGCCTGGAGGACCGGATCGTCGAGCAGTTCTGCGAGGGCCGGTTCATTCGAGTCGATCGAGTGCGGGCGGCGTTTGGGCATTGGGGGTCCCTCGCTGGAGCCTTGCGGCGCTGTCTGCATGACGTGAAGAGCTTGCCTGTCGTTCCAAGGCAAGATCATGGCGGGTGCCGGGCATCTCGGTGACACGCCGACGCCGTGTTCACCGCTGCGGATCAGATCCGCGTGGAGATCCAGATCGCCAGCCGCGACCCGGCCTTGATCGCCGTCGTCAGCACCTCGTAACCCGTTGCCTCGGTGGCGCCTGCGGCGAGTCCCTCGTCGCGATGGGCCACTTCGTCGCGACGGAACTCTTCCAGCCGTGCGGCGAGTTCCGGTTCGCTTGCCGCGAGCTCGGCCACCTGTCCCGCATAATGCTCGTCGATCACTTCCTCGACCGCGACGGTGCAGGCCATCGCCGCTTTCTCGCCCAGCAGCGCCATGCCGGCGCCGAGCGCGAAGCCGGCGACGTGCCAGAGCGGCATCAGCAACGTGGGGCGCACGTGATGGCGCGGCAGCAACGCATCGAAAGCCTCGAGGTGGACGCGCTCTTGATCGCGCATCCGCGCTATCGCGGGCCCCGCGGGAGACTGGCCAAGCACCGCGAGCTGGCCGTCGTAGATGCGCACGGCGCCATATTCCCCGGCGTGGTCGACGCGCAGAATTTCCTGCAGACGCTGTGACGGCGTAGCGTCGCCGGGAAGCGGGGCGCGATGTTCGGTGTCGCTCATCGTGCCACCATCTGGCGCAATGCGGTGGTCAGGGCAAGCCCTCCGGTGACGAGGGCGATCAGGCCGTTCCAGCCGGCCATCGAGATCCCGAGCATCGACCACGCGATCTGATCGCAGCGGATCACGGGCTGTCCGAGGAGCCGCTTCAGTCGCTCCTCCGTCGTCATCTCGCCGTCGAAGGGCGTGCCGCATTCCGCGGTACCCTCCCACCAGGCCTGTTCCACGCCGACGTGATAGAGGGCGATCGCCGCGCCGGTGAGCGTCGCGAGAGCGGCGAGCGCCGTCATGAACGCGCCCATGCGCGTGGCGCCGCCAAGCCATGCGATCGCGGCAAGCACGCATGCGGCCATCCACGCGTAGCGCTGCCACCAGCACAGCACGCAGGGGTGAAGCCCGCCGAGATGCTCGAAGGCGAAGGCGCTGGCGAGCATGGCGGCGGCGACCAGCGCCACGACCCCGGCGGTCAGGCGTTCTTGGGCGGGCATGTCAATGCGACGGGAGCAGGTAGCGCAGCACGACGAAGCCGCCGATCAGGCCGACGGCGAAGATCGTCGTGACCAGCGTCAGGCGACGCTCGATGAAATCGCGAATCGGCGCGCCGTAGCGATGGATCAGGGCCGCCACGAGGAAGAAACGCGCGGCGCGCGTGACGACGGTGGCGAGGACGAACACGACGAGGTCGAAATGCGCGGCGCCGCTGGCGATCGTGACGATCTTGAAGGGGATCGGCGTCAGCCCTTTGATCAGGATGATCCACAGGCCCCACTCGGCATAGGATTCGCGGAACGTCTCGAACGCCTTCTGCAGCCCATAGAGGTCGATGACCCAGCGGCCGATCGTCTCGAGCAGGAAGTAACCGATGGCGTAGCCGAGCAGGCCGCCGAGTACCGAAGCAGCGGTGCACAAACCGGCGAAGAACCAGGCGCGTGCCCGGTTCGCCAGCACCATCGGCACCAGGAGCACGTCGGGCGGGATGGGAAAGAACGAGCTTTCCGTGAAGGAGACGATCGCGAGGGCGCGCGGCGCCTGCGGGCCGCTCGCTTGACGCATCGTCCAATCGTAGAGGGATCTCAACATGCGCGGCAGGATGTAGCAGCCGCCGCGGCGTCGCGCCAATCGCTCGCATGCGCGGCGGTCGATGCCGCGAGCCTCGAATTGACCGGCGGCGAAGCCTGACTATGATGCGCGCCGTTCGCGAGCGGAGCCCCACTGGCGGAACGGTAGACGCGGCAGACTCAAAATCTGTTGTTCGCAAGAACGTGCTGGTTCAAGTCCGGCGTGGGGCACCATCCATCTTCCGCCGCCGCATGCCGATCCTCGTCGTCGAGTCCGGTCAGGCCAGTACCGGCGCCGCGAGGATGCAGCGCACGCTGCGCCCCGGCGAAACCGTGATCTCCGGCGGCACGGCGGTGCGGCAGGGCTCGGCGACGTGGCGGCAGCGCGGCGCGAACGGGCAGCTCGTGGGCGCTTCACCCAGCGCCGGCGGCGCGCCGGGGATCGCCTCCAGTCGCTCACCCTGGCGCGCGCCGTGCAGATTCGCGGCGAGGAGGCCCCTCGTATAGGGATGGCGGGCATCGCGGATCAGGTCGCGCACCGTGCCTGTCTCGATGATCTGGCCGGCATACATGATGGCGAGCCGATCGCAGATCTCGACGGCGACGCCGATGTCGTGCGTGACGAAGATCACGCCCATGCCGAGGTCGCGCTGCAGCTGGCGCAGCAGCAGCAGAATCTGAATCTGCACCGTCGCGTCGAGCGCGGTCGTCGGCTCGTCGGCGAGCAGCAGCTTCGGGTGCGCCGCGAGCGCCAGCGCGATCATCACCCGCTGGCGCATGCCGCCCGAGATCTCGTGCGGATAGGCGATCATGCGCCGCTCCGGCGAGGGAATGCGCACGAGCTCCAGCAGCGTCAATGTGCGCTGGCGCGCCGTGTCGCGCGAAACACCCTCGTGGCGGATGATGGATTCCGCGATCTGATCGCCGATCGTGTAGACCGGATCGAGGGCGAGCATGGGATCCTGGAAGATCATCGAGGCGACGCTGCCGCGATAATTCGCAAGCTCGAGACCGCGCAGCGCCAGCACGTCGCGCCCATCGACCGTCACGCTCTTGCCGGAGCCGGACTCGCCGAGGATGCCGAGCACTTCCCCGGCCACGAGCCGGAGACTGACGCCGTTGACGGCATGGACCGTCCGCGGCCGCGAGCGGCGGGCGCGATGCTGCGCAGACCGGTTCGGCGAAGAGGCAGCGCGGATGGAACCGGCAACCTCTCGGCGGATTGATCGGGTTGGGCGGATCGCCGGCGAGCGGCGCTTGATCGGTCCGGTGGTCCGGGTCCATCGACGGCATCGCCGCGAGCAGCGCGCGGGTATAGGGATGGCGGGCGTCGAGATAGAGGGTTTCGACAGCGCCGATCTCGACCACCTCGCCGAGATACATCACCATCACGCGATCGCTGATGAAGCGTACGACGTTGAGGTCGTGGCTGATGAAGACATAGGTGAGCCCGAACTCGACCCGCAGATCCATCAGCAGGTTCAGGACTTGTGCCTCCACCGATTTGTCGAGCGCGGAGACCGCTTCGTCGAGAATCACGAGCCGGGGATTGAGGGCGCGCGCGCGCGATGTTCACACGCTGGCGCTGGCCGCCCGACAGCTCGTGCGGATAGCGGCCGGCGAAGCGCCCCGGATCCAGGCCGACTTTCTCGAGCGGCACGCGTGCGCGCATCACGGCGTCGCGCTTGGTCGCGCCATGGACCTGAGGCCCGAAGGCGATCGATGTCTCGATCGTCATGCGCGGGTTCAACGACGCATAACTATCCTGGAACACCATCTGCG
>JANNTF010000441.1:0-2690 GCA_031403455.1 Alphaproteobacteria bacterium
ACCCCGCCATCCCCGATCCGCTGCAGCTTCTCGATCTCCATGTCGCCCCCCACGAGGGGTGTCGGATCGATCTTCCAGTCGCCGGTATGAAACACCGTGCCCGCGCGCGTGCGGATCGCCAGCGCCATCGGCTCCGGAATCGAATGGGTGAGATGCACGAGCTCGATGTCGAACGGACCGATGTCAAAACGCGCGTCGAGCGGCACCACGGTCAGGCCGATGTCCTCGTGAAACTGCGATTCCGACAGCTTGCGACGGAGCAGCGACGCTGCGAAGGGCGTCGCCCACACCGGACAGCGCAGGCGCTTCCACAAATACTGTACCGCACCGAGGTGATCCTCGTGCGCATGCGTCAGGACGAGGCCGGCGAGACGATCGCGATGCTTCTCGATGAAGGCCGGATCGGGCGTGATGACGTCGACTCCGGTCATGCTTTCGCCGCCGAACGTCACACCGCAATCGACCATCAGAAACTGACCACGATGGCCATAGAGATTGAGGTTCATCCCGATCTCGCCCGAGCCTCCGAGCGGCAGGAAATAGAGATCGTCGCAACTGGGATCTGCGAAGCGGCGAAACCAGTCCGTCGCCGGCGCTGGACGCTTCCCGGGCTCAGCCACGGTTGCGGCGATAGATGTCGACGAGACCAAGCAGCGTGAGATCCTGGTCGACATGATGGATCACATTGGTGCCATCCGCGATCAGCGGCACCAAGCCGCCCGTGCCGATCACGGTGAAACGTATTCCCATCTCGTCCTCGATCCGCTTCAGCGTGCTTTCGATCAAACCGATATAGCCCCAGTAGATTCCGGATTGCATCGCCTCGACCGTCGTCCGGCCGACGGCCCGCTTCGGGCGGCGGATCTCGACGCGCGGCAGCTTGGCCGCGCGCGTGTAAAGCGCCTCGAAGCTAATGGCGATGCCGGGTGCGATCACGCCACCGCAATAATTCCCGTCACGGTCGATGACGTCGAAATTCGTCGCCGTCCCGAGATCGACCACGACGGCCGGTGTCGGATAGTGGCGGCGGGCGCCAGCCGTGTTGGCGATGCGATCCGCGCCCGCCTCTTCAGGCCGGTCGATCAGGATCTTGAATCCAGGATCGCAGCTGGGATCGCCGACAGTCAGCGGATCTCCGCCGAAATAGGTCCGGCACAGCGTCTTCAGCTGGAAGCTCGTCTGCGGCACGACATTCGACAAAACGACGCCGTCGATCTGGCTGCGTTCGATCCCCGAGAGCCCCATGAGGCCGGTCAGCCAGAACGCATACTCGTCGGCCGTCCGGCTTGCATCGGTGGAAATGCGCCACGCGCCGCGCTTCGTCGTGCCATCGAAGACGCCGAAGACGGTTGTCGTATTGTTCGCGTTGATGACCAGAAGCATCGTTAGAGAGCAAGTATCACACGCTGCCGGCGAAGAACACGTCGCCGACCGAGATCATGCGACGACCGGCAGCGGTATCGAGCAGCAGCAGGCCGCCCGCATCGATGTCCGCGAATGTCCCTTCCAGCGTCTCGCGCGGCAACCGCACCACGATCGGCGCGCCGAGCGCATGCGCACGCGCGAGAAAATGCCGGCGGATCGGCGCAAAACCGTCGCTTAGCCAGAGCCGCGACCAAGCGTCGAACTCTGCCACGAGCGTTTCGAGCAGCCGCTCCATCTCGATTCCGACCACGCCCGCCGCAACGAGGCTGGTGGCCGGGATGCGCGCGTCATCGGGAGAACTCGCGACGTTGACGCCGATGCCGATGACGATTCCAGCCACGCCCTCGGCCCGCGCCCCCTCGCTCTCGAGCAGGATGCCGGCCACCTTCCGGCCATCCAGTAGCACGTCGTTGGGCCATTTCAGGGTGACGCGCATGGAGGCGGGCACAAGGCGCTCGATCGCCGTGCCGACCGACATGGCGGCGACGAATCCGAGCTGCGCGACCACGGAGGGTGATCCCGCGGGCCGCAGGATGATCGACACATGGAGATTACCGCGCGGGCTTGACCACGAGCGTCCGTCGCGGCCTCGACCAGCCGTCTGCTCAAGGGCCCAGACGATCGTGCCGTCCGCTGCGCCATCGCACAGCTGTCGCTTGGCTTCGTCGTTGGTGCTTCCGATCGAGTCCACGCGGTGCAGTCGAAACCCGGGTGGCAAGCGCACCGCGCCGATCGTCATCCCGGGAACAGCGAGGCCGCGGCCGCATTGGCCGCGCGCACCAGCGGCCCCGGCATGATGAAGAAGAACAGCGTGAAGGCGCTGGCGGCGGCGAGCACGGTACCGAGCACGGGCGCGATCGGTCGATCGAGCACCTCGCCCGGCGCATCGAAGAACATCAGCTTGACGATGCGCAGATAGTAGAACGCGCCGAAGACGCTCGTGACCAAACCGACGACAGCGAGCACATAGAACCCGCCGCGCACCGCCGCGTCGAAAATGTAGAATTTGGAGAAGAACCCGGCGAGCGGTGGGATGCCAGCCATGGCGAACATCGCGATCGCCAGCGCCGTGGCGACCAGAGGATGGGTCTTCGAAAGGCCTGAAAGATCCTCGATCTGCTCCACCATCCGTCCCTGCTGGCGCATCGCCAGGATGACCGCGAAGGTCGCCACGTTCATGAACAGATAGACGGCCATGTACAGCGCCACTGCGCCGATCCCCGTCGGCCCACCCGCGACCAGCCCGATCAGCGCGTAGCCGATGT